>JBEKOW010000022.1:0-27721 GCA_049521375.1 Terriglobales bacterium | reverse complement strand
ATTACGCGTTTGGCGCGTGCTTACAACACCATCGTTCCGCCCTCCGGCAAAGTGCTCTCCGGCGGCGTCGACTCGAACGCCCTGCAGCGTCCGAAGCGTTTCTTCGGATCCGCCCGCAACATTGAAGAAGGCGGCTCGCTGACCATTATTGCCACGGCCCTGATCGACACCGGCTCCCGCATGGACGACGTGATCTTCGAAGAATTCAAAGGCACGGGCAACAGCGAAATCATCCTCGAGCGCAAGCTCGTCGATAAGCGAACCTTCCCGGCCATCGACATTCAGCGCTCCGGCACCCGAAAAGAAGAGCTCCTGATCCCGAAAGAAGACCTGCAACGAATCTGGGTCCTCCGCAAGGTCCTGAACCCGCTGTCGCCGGTAGAAGCCATGGAATTGCTGATTGACAAACTAAGCAAGACCACAGCCAACAGTCAGTTTTTGTCGAATATGAGTTCGCTGTAAAAAGTAGCGCCGGCGACTCGCCGGCAGTCCGGACGGGCGCCCTCGCCCGTCCGAAATCTCACTCAATCAGCGCCCCCAAAAAAAAGATACACCGTTGACAATCTGTATAGTATAACTATACACTATACGCGATGATCAAGAGCTTCCGGCACAAGGGTGTCGAGCAGTTCTTCAAAACAGGATCGAAGGCGAAAATCCAGCCTCATCATGCCGAGAAATTGCGGCTGCGGTTGGCCGCCCTCGACAACGCCAAATCCGAGAAGGACATGAACGCCCCCGGCTGGAGGCTGCATCCCTTGCGCGGCGATCTCGAGGACCACTGGTCGGTCGATGTCAGCGGCAACTGGCGGCTGACGTTTACCTTCGAGGGAGAAGATGCCGTGCTGGTGGACTATCGCGATTACCACTGAGAGGTTTTTATGCGCATGCACAATCCGCCACACCCGGGAAGCGTTCTACGTGAGTATTTGGGCACAAGGTCGGTCACCGACACGGCCCAACACCTCGGAGTGACCCGTGTCGCCCTATCGCGCATCCTGAATGGCAGCGCGGGAATCTCAGCCGACATGGCCCTGAAGTTGGCGGACGCCCTCGGCACCAGCCCCGAACTATGGACCGGCATGCAGACCCAGTATGATCTATGGCAAGCTTCCCAGCGCCGCCGAAAAAGGATTTCGCCGTTCTTCGTGGGAGTGGGGCAAACAGCAGTATCGCGCTAGAAGGGCACCGCAGTGGAATCTCACTCATCGCAAAATGCGCGCCGAATGGGGCATCGCGCCTAATATGTCAATAGATACGCAACTCTTGAGTTGCCTTGTTTAACATTCCAGGCAAAGGTTTGATGCCTATACCAATTCGGCTCCCTAAACGCTTGGCCGTAGGCCATCGACGTTATCAAGACAAAATTCATTGGTCCCAGTGATAACAAGAGGCCACCGACTGCGTCAGAGCCATCCGTCAGCTTGATTGTCCCGAATGAAAGTCCTCCAAGGTTCAGTGTTTGCCCTACGAAGGTGTTCTGATAGAGCCCGAGGGGGCTGGGTGAAGAGGTGTTCCCCAATAGCGCATCCAGAAAACACGACGGAAGATCGCTCAGTTGCAATGTCTGTCCTGATGAACCACGAATCCTCCCTGCGGCAACCAGTCCGCAAAACACCTTAATCATCCACCTCTCGATATCAAGGCCGGACGATATATGAAAGGACCCTAGTGCTTTCCTTTCATCGGTGATTTTTTAACGTCCTTAACCAGAGCCTCAATGGCCGAGAACGCGAGTCCGGCAGCGGCATCGAGAGGTCCCAGCGCGCCATTATGAGTATCACACAAGACTTTGGCGACAAAGTCATCGATGCCGATCTCAACTCTCTCCTTTCCTCGGAAGAAGTGGCCGGCATTTTCAATCGTGATCAGGCTATTCGTAGCCACCCTTGCTAAGATGTTTTTCGATACAAAATGGTCCCTCGTCATTTTCGAGCTACAACCACCAAAGGATGACAGATAGCAACGGCCGTTTACCGACGGGGGATTGTCGCTGGGAAGATTGATAGCACCGACTGGGGTTTTCTCCCAACACCCATTACCTCTCCAACAACATTTGTATGATTTCTCTCCACTCCCACACGGGCACTCCATGTTGAAAAAACGCCTTGTCCAGGGCATAGACACGGATTTCAATTCAAATCCCCTTCCCCCAGACCAGCCTTACAGGCGAGTATAGCGCGAGGTTGTCTTCTAACATTTACCGAAATGACTCGCGGAAAAGCTTGTACAGGGGACAGCAATTTTGCAGTTGCGTCGGGCGAAAGGCTGGGCCGTCCCACCTCAGATTTCCCTTGCCCGTCAGTATTGTGTATTGATACACTATACACATGCTGAAGAGCTATCGGCATAAAGGCATCAAGCAGTTTGCCGAAACTGGCTCGAAGGCTGGCATTCAGCCAGAACACGCAAACCGGCTCAGGAGGCTCCTCTCCGCACTGGATGCAGCCACTTGCCCGGCCAACATGCACGCGCCCGGCTACGGCCTGCACGCGCTCAAGGGCGAACTGGAGGGACACTTGGCGGTGCAAGTGAGCGGAAACTGGCGACTCACGTTTGCGTTTGAGGGCGAGGACGCGGTCCCCATCGATTACCAGGATTACCACTAGGAGCTAACTATGATTTTCAATCCTTCCCATCCCGGCGAAGTCTTGAAGGATTACCTGGGCGACATGACGGTGAAGGAAGCCGCCGAGCGCCTTGGGGTTACGCGGCCGAATCTCTCCCGGATCCTCAACGGTCGCGCTGGCATTTCCGCGGAAATGGCTGTGCGGCTGGCCAAAGCGATGCCCTACACGTCTCCCGAGTTCTGGCTAAAGATGCAGCTCAATTACGATCTTTGGAAAGCCCGGAAAAACCGGCTGCCAAAAATCAGACCGTTTCCGGCCCGTCTGCAAAAAACCTTGCCTCAGCCTGACGCGACATCGTCCCGGACCAGTTCTACACCGGCATTATCCAAATACAAAAACGCCATTCGGTAAACCCGGATGGCGTTCTCAGTTGCACTGAAAATAATATTTACTCCGATCCAATCCGCATCCCGTAGAACGACCGGTACACGAAGAAGAAGCTCACCGCGAAGAATGCCAGCGCCAGCACCGTCGTCACCCCGGTCGCATGCCCGTTCGGTTTCAGAGTTTCCGCCAGCTCGACCGCCAGCAATCCAAACAGCGTGGTGAACTTGATGACCGGGTTCATGGCCACCGAAGACGTGTCCTTGAACGGATCGCCCACCGTATCGCCGATCACCGTCGCGTCATGCAGAGGAGTGCCTTTCTGCTTGAGCTTGGTTTCGACAATCTTCTTGGCGTTGTCCCATGCGGCCCCGGCATTGGCCATGAAGATAGCCTGATACAAGCCGGAGATCGCAATCGAAATCAGATAGCCAATGAAGAAGAACGGTTCGACGAAAGCAAACGTCAGCGTCCCGAAAAACACCGCCAGGAAAATGTTGAACATGCCCTTCTGCGCATAGCGTGTGCAGATCTCAACCACTTTCTTGCTGTCGGCGACCGATGCCTTTTCCGATCCCTCGAGCTTGATGTTTGCTTTGATGAACTCAACCGCGCGGTACGCGCCCGTGGTCACGGCCTGCGTGGAAGCTCCCGTGAACCAGTAGATCATCGCGCCACCAGTGATCAGGCCCAGAAAGAACGGAGCATGCAGCAACGAGAGACCTTCTTTATTTACGGTCAGACCGTGAGTAAGAGCCATGATGATCGAGAAAATCATCGTGGTCGCGCCTACCACCGCCGTCCCGATCAGCACTGGTTTCGCCGTCGCTTTGAAAGTGTTGCCGGCGCCGTCGTTCTCCTCCAGCAAGTCCTTGGCGCGATCGAAATTGACGTCGAGGTTGAAGTCCTTCTTGATTTCGGCCTTGACGTTGGGCACCTGCTCGATCAGCGACAGTTCATATACGGATTGCGCGTTGTCGGTAACCGGACCATACGAGTCGACCGCGATGGTTACCGGCCCCATGCCGAGAAAGCCGAAAGCCACGAGTCCGAAAGCGAAGACTGCCGGGGCGAGCATTCCGGCCGCCATTTCCAGGCCCATATTGCTCATGTAGTAAGCCACCGCCATCAAAGCCATCATCGACAGGCCCAGGTAGTAGCAGGAAAAATTTCCAGCTACGAACCCGGAAAGAATGCCGAGCGATGCGCCGCCTTCTTTTGCCGAAGTCACCACTTCATTCACGTGGCGCGAGTTCACCGAAGTGAAGACTTTCACCAACTCGGGAATCAGCGCGCCCGCCAGCGTTCCGCAGGAGATGATCGTGGCCAGTTTCCACCACTGCGAGGCGTCTGTCCCAAGGTTGGGGATGATCAGATACGAGATGAAGTAAGTGGCGATGATCGAGACGATTGAGGTCAGCCAGACCAATGAGGTCAGAGGCACCTCGAAGTCCATGTGATCGGCCTTGCCATATTTCGCTTTGGCAAAGGCGCTGTTGACGAAATAGGCCAGCGCGCTCGAAACCAGCATCATGATGCGCATGACGAAAATCCAGACCAGGAGTTGAACCTGGACCGTCGGACTCTTCACGGCCAGCAGGATGAAAGTAATCAACGCGACGCCGGTCACGCCGTAGGTTTCGAATCCGTCAGCCGAAGGCCCGACCGAGTCGCCGGCATTGTCGCCCGTGCAGTCGGCAATGACGCCGGGGTTGCGCGCGTCGTCTTCCTTAATCTTAAAAACAATCTTCATCAGATCGCTGCCGATGTCGGCGATCTTCGTGAAGATGCCGCCCGCAATACGCAGCGCCGCCGCGCCCAGCGACTCGCCAATCGCGAATCCGATAAAGCAGGGCCCGGCGTAATCCGCCGGAATAAACAGCAGGATGAAAAGCATGATCAGCAGTTCCACCGAAATCAGCATCATGCCAATCGACATGCCGGCTTCGAGCGGAATCTGGTACACGGGAAACGGCTTCCCCGGGAGCGATGCGAACGCCGTGCGCGAATTCGCGAACGTGTTCACGCGGATGCCAAACCACGCCACCCCGTAACTGCCCGCGATTCCTACCAGGCTGAACAGAAGAATGATCGGCAGCGTCAGTGCGACCGGTTTCCCCGGAACCGGCTTCAGCAGTCCGAAATACACCGCAATAATGATTGCAATAAAAACCCAGAGCAGCATCAGGAACTTGCCCTGTGTGATCAGGTAAGTCTTGCAGGTTTCGTAGATCAGTTCTGAAACCTCCCGCATCGCGCGGTGCACGGGAAGGTTTTTCAGCCGCATATAGATCGCCAGGCCGAAACCGAGTCCGAAAAAGCAAAAGAGAATCCCGATCAGCAGCAGCTTATGGCCGTCGATCGCGTTGTTCAGAAAGCTGACCGACGACAGATCGGGCAACTTCAGCGCGGCCTCGCCGCCGCCCGCTTCCTCGGCGGATTGCGCCAGCGCGCACGTAGTGGTCACAAGCAACAAACTAGCCAGAGCCAGAGAAGCTCTCGCAATCCCGCGTCTCGCGGACGCAAATTGGGCGGTCCAGATGCGCATCACAATCCTCCTAAAGGATCTTTTATTCAGGGGTACACCGTGTGCTTTGACTCCGGCTTTTCGACTATTCGCGTTGGGCTGCATTCCGCGCAAAAAGCCGCCGCCAGAGTTCCGACCACGCTTCCACCGCAAGACAATAAAATTAAGGAGTGCTGATTTGGCCGCGTCGGAACATTGTGCCCGGCAGGAACCAACAAAACATTCCTGCTACCGGGCGCAAAGCAAATGTTTATAACACCTTGAGTGGAGACGGTCAATGATTGCCGTCACCCCGGCATTGTTCGGTTTCCACCTCGCTCCTGGCCATCGCTGCCATGCCCTGATCGACCTCTTCCGCTACACTATGAATCCATGCTCTTCATGGTCATCGAGCGCTTCAAGCAGGGCGATCCGAAGCCCGTCGGCGAGCGCTTCAAAGCCCGCGGCCGCATGTTGCCCGAAGGCGTCACCTACCACTCCAGTTGGATCGAGCCCACCGGCGCCCGCTGTTTCCAGATCATGGAGGCCCCCAGAATCGATGCCCTCAACCTCTGGGTCGCCCGCTGGAGCGATCTGGTTGACTTCGAGATCATCCCCGTCATCCCGTCCGCCGAGTTTTGGGCTAACCTTCCAAGTGGATAGCTTTGAACCGGGCTTTCGTCTGCAGCCCGCGTTCTCCGCCCACCCCAGCGGTCACAGGGAGGTTGCCACTCGCCCGCCTCCGGTTACCTTGGCGTAAAGCGGGATTCCCGCCCCGTTCCGTATAATTGCATTTGCAGCATGCCAGCCACGCTCGACTCGATTCTCGCCGCCACGCGCCAGCGTCTCTCCGAAAGACGCCGCGGCATCAGCCTGCGCGCCCTTGAGCAATCCGCCCGGCATCACGTCCCCAGGGGCTTCCGCAACTCCCTTCAACTAGCCGCCCAGCATGGTGCCGCCGTCATCGCCGAATTAAAGAAAGCCTCCCCTTCCAAAGGCCTGATCCGTGCCGACTTTCATCCCGCCGCCCTCGCCCGCGAGTTGCAGCAGGCCGGAGCCGCCGCCCTTTCTGTTCTCACCGACGAGCCGCACTTCCAGGGCTCGCTCGACTACCTGCGCCTGGCCTCAGAGGCCGCTTCCCTTCCTTGCCTGCGCAAGGATTTCATCGTCGATGAATTTCAAATCCTCGAAGCCCGCGCCAACTGCGCCGACGCCATCCTGCTGATCGTGGCCGCCCTCAGTCAGAAAGAGTTGGTCTCCCTGGCGCAATCCGCCCGCACCCAAGGACTTGACGTCCTCTGCGAAGCCCACGACGAACAGGAACTCGACCGCGGCCTCGATGCGGGTTGCGATCTGATCGGCATCAACAGCCGCGATCTGCGCACCTTCGAAGTCAAGCTCGAAACCGCGCAGCATCTGGCCGAAAAAATTCCCCACCGCTGCCTGGCGGTAGCGGAAAGCGGAATCCACACCGGAGCCGACATCGCGAACTTGAAAGCGGCAGGCTACAAAGCCTTCCTGGTAGGCGAGTCGCTGATGAAAGCGTCACATCCCGGCGAAGCGTTGAAGCAACTACTGGAAGACTCATCCCGCGAAGCAGCGACATCACCGCAAAAAAGTTTTGGATCGGAAAGTTTTAGCTCGAGGCTCGACGCTCCAAGCTCGAAGCAGCTCTTATGACGTGGATCAAAATCTGCGGGATCACCAACCTCGATGACGCGCTCATCGCGGCCGAAGCCGGAGCCAGCGCCATCGGGTTCGTCTTTTACCCCAAGAGTCCCCGTTATATCACCGCTCAAACTGCCCAGGCCATCGCAAAGAGATTGCCGTCGACCCTCGAAAAAGTCGGCGTCTTCGTGAACAACACCATCGAAGAGGTCCGCGACACCGTCAAGTTTGCCGGCCTCACCGCCGTGCAACTCCACGGACGCGAGGACAAGGAATTTTCCCAGTCGCTCTTCGAAGCTCTCGCCAATGGCAACGGCCGCCCTACCATTTTCCGCTCCTTCGCCGCCCAGGTTTTCGACAAGCCCGCTGGACAGCCCGTAGGCTGGGATCCCGTAGCCGTCGGCCTGGTCGAGCCCGATGAGGCCTACAAAGGCAAGCGCGTCCACAAAATCCACGTCGCCAAAAATGGAGACCTCTTCCTCGAAACTCACGGCTTCCGTCCCGGCGTGATCTCCGGCGTGCTGATCGATTCCTCGACCGCCGTCAAACTCGGCGGCACTGGCCGAGCCTTCGACTGGGAGCGCGTTCAGCCCTGGGCTGGAATCATCAACAGCATCAGCAAGCTGATCGTTGCCGGAGGCCTGCATCCCGACAACGTGGAAGAAGCAATCCACATTCTGCATCCCTGGGGCGTCGATGTTTCGACCGGAGTCGAGCGCGCCCCCGGCCTCAAAGATCCGAAAAAAATCCACGCCTTCATCGAAACCGTGCGCGCCGCCACCGAAGAAGCCAACCGCGTGGCCATGAAAGAGATCAACTAGAGCATTCCGATAAATTGCCGACCTGTGAAAAGTGAGGCCATGGCGTATTGCTTTGAAAGGGACGCGTGCCCCTCGAGGCCGGGCATCATACGATCCCTCCCGTCCCGGAGGGACGATCGACAATAGCCCGGCGCTTCAGCGCCGGGAAAAGTGGCATCCACAGTCCAAGTCCGGGACGACTGAGTTCTCACCACACTCTTCAGCCCTCGACGCCGCATTCTCCGAACCCGGAACGGTTTTTATGAAGTACCCTCTAAGGATGGCGACTGCAACCCTGAAACCCCAGGCTGCTAAATCTCAACCAGCGCGAAAGCCCCCCGCCGCCGAGCCCGGACGCTTCGGCATCTACGGCGGACGCTACGTCCCCGAAACCCTCATGGCCGCGCTCCAGGATCTAGAGCGCGAATACGAAAAAGCCAAGCGCGATCCCAAATTTCAAAAGCGCCTCGACCTCCTCCTGAAAAGCTACGCCGGACGCCCCACCCCGCTCTTCTACGCCGCCCGCCTGACAAAAAAATCAGGCGGAGCAAAAATCTATCTCAAGCGCGAAGATCTCCTCCACACCGGCGCCCACAAAATCAACAACTGCCTGGGACAGGCCCTGCTGGTAGAGCGCATGGGCAAGAAGCGGGTCATCGCCGAGACCGGAGCCGGACAGCACGGCGTAGCGACGGCCACCGTCTGCGCGCTGCTGGGCTTCGAGTGCGTAGTCTACATGGGCACCGAAGATATGCGGAGACAGGAATTAAACGTCTTCCGCATGCGCCTGCTGGGCGCGGAAGTCCGAGGCGTAAGTTCTGGCTCCTGCACCCTGAAAGACGCCATCAACGAAGCCATGCGCGACTGGGTCACCAACGTCCGCACCACGCATTATTTGCTGGGCAGCGTGCTGGGAGCCCACCCCTATCCGACGATGGTCCGCGACTTCCACCGAGTCATAGGACGCGAAGCCCGAGCCCAGATCCTGAAAGCCGAAGGCAAATTGCCAAAAACAATCATCGCCTGCGTAGGCGGAGGCTCGAACTCCATAGGAATTTTCTACGACTTTATAAAAGATAAAAAAGTAGAACTGATCGGAGTCGAAGCCGGAGGCCGAGGCGAAGCCCTGGGTGACCACGCCGCCCGTTTCCGGGGAGGCTCGCCGGGCGTTCTGCAAGGTACATTTTCGTATGTACTCCAGGACAAATCCGGCCAGATAGCCCTGACGCACTCCGTGTCAGCGGGACTCGACTACCCGTCAATCGGCCCGGAGCACGCCATGCTGAGAGACTCCGGCCGGGCCGAATACGTTCCCGCCAGCGACGCCGAAGCCCTGGAAGCAACCACCCTGCTAGCCAGAACCGAAGGCATAATCCCCGCGTTAGAATCCGCCCACGCCGTAGCTGAAGTAATCAAGCGCGCTCCGAAGATGAAGAAGTCAGACGTAGTAATCGTGAACATCTCCGGGCGAGGCGACAAAGACATCGGCATCATGCGCGAGAATTTGAAGCTGGATTAAGTGCACCCGCCGGGACCTCCCCACCTGCCATCCTGAGCAAAGTCTGCCGATCCGCGGCGCGTATCCGTAGACGCGGTCGAACGATACCTACAACCTGTCCCACACGCGGCCGCAGGAGGGGATTCGCGCAGCACCAGCGCCACCCACCTCACCGCGCGCTTGTCTTTGGCCGACAGGTTCACACCACGATTTGTTCAATGCCCGACTCACCTTGAACGGTTACCTCTCGCGTCAAAGTTTTATCCGGAAGTAACTATTGTTCAATGCCGATCCTGCCGATCAGGAGTTTCCCCCTTGGAGAATCGCTCATGCACGGCCGCCGTGCGCTGCAGTATTTCGCCGTAGTCCTTTTTGCCGTAACATCCGGACAGGCTGTGCCGTTTGTGGTGTTTCCGAAGGCCGAGCAACTCGCCTCGGCCGACGGCCGGTTCGTGGTCCGCAATACCGATCGCGAGGCCCCTTTGACCGAACTCGTTGGTACCTTCCACTTCCTGTTTCTTGAGGACACTGCCAGCGGCCATTCCCGCAAACTCTGCGACTACGTTGGCGTGGCCGCAGTGGCCTGGACTGACAAGAACTCAATCATCGTCACGCAGTACGTCGGCAAGCGCACCTCACGCGCCCTGATCTTTGCCGCCGACAACACCGATGATCCCGTCGTGATCGACCAGCCCTTGCTCACGCATCTAATTTCTTACGACCTTCTTCCGCACCTGCAGGGAAACGACCACGTTTTTGTGGAAGCAACGAAAGTCGACGGCGAGACGCTCACGCTGCGAGTTTGGGGATATGGCCAGCACGATGCCCACGGCTTCCGCCTGAACTGTGAATACAATCTGCAAGAAGGCAGCGCTACCTGTCGAGAAGGTAATCGGCCTTGAGCTAAGGCAAAATTCGCACTTTACTGCGCGAACGCCTTGTATTTGTTCCGCGCTTCCGTAAACAAATCGAGCACCGACTTCTTCTCGGCATCTGTGTTCCATGACGCATTGCTCCGGGCCGATGCGATCAACCTGTCCATCCACGCCACAAAGTACGAAGCGTCACTCCGGCTTCGGAGTGGAGAGCCCGCGACGTTCACATAAATCGGGCTCGTGGTCGAATAGGGATAAAGGTCGAGAATCGGATACTCCGCTTGATCGCTGAATGCTCGCAGCACGCACCAGCCACTCGTTTCAAGCGGAATTGAGCCATCCACGTGCGCAGAGGTGCGATCGGCCTCAAGGGTGAGCTCACGGGCGACCTTACCGTTGCAGACGATTTGGAGGTGATCGATAGGCACAATCGATAACAATTGGGCGGAGAAGTGGACCTCGCGCTCTTTTTTCTGGGGATTGCTTTCAAGTCGCATTTCGCCTCCGATCGACTGCCCGCCCAGCGAAAATCGCAGCAGCGGCCCGTTCGTGGCAAACGTGTGTCCAGCCTTGATCGCCGCCAGCCACGGTTCGATCTCCAGCGGGCCAGCGGGAACTTCCGCGTAAACACGGTTCAGTCCAATCGGGCCGCGCAGAGAAGCGTAGTTTCCCATGAAGTCGGTTCCAGCGGCGGTGGGAAGACGGAAGCCGCAGTTCAGCAGTTTGTACCAGACTTCGGCAGTCGACTTGTGATCCGAAAAACCGACGACCTCGATGTAATCGACCTTGCCAAGTGCCACATCAGCCGGCAATTCCGCGGTCAGAGATGCATCTTTAACAGGATCGGGAAAACTGTCGAATGGATGCACGTAGCCGACCAGGGCTTGCTGCGCATGAGCCATGTCAGCGACATTCGCATTTGCCGGGTACAAAGTCGCCGCCGCGGTATTGGGATAAGCAGCATATCCCGGAAGCAGAAAGTTGCGAGCCAGGTTGAGCAGCCCCAGATGTCCCCAATAACTCGTGTGAAATTCCTGCCCGTGCAGTAACAAATGATCGCTCGTCGAGGCAGGATCAAGCTTCGGAGAAAAATATGCGATATCGGGAATGCGTTGTTCTTTGTTGACGACCAGATCTTCGACGATTGCGAGGTCCTCCGCCGCAGCCTGCTCGACCAGATGCTGCGGATTGTTGCGATAAATGCCCCCATAGTTCATGTGAACATGCACATCGCCGCTGACCCATCGGCTGGTAGCATCCACCGCAACGAGAAGCGGCACCATCCGGACGGTGACTTCGCTAGTTTCCCCCGCCTTCACATCCACCTTGCGGTGTTCAAAATGATCTTCGAATCCGCGCATGACATCAACATGGACTTCACCCGCCGGAACCGTGATGTCCGACACCCCCGCGGTTTCGAAGTAGTGCGCCTCAAACGGGCGCTCGGACCGGTTGAAGCTGTCATCGGCCTGCATCCAGGCATCGTCGGGCGCATATGCGAGGCCGTCCGGAGCTGTAACGAAAACCCGCGCCGCCAGCGGCTTTCCAAACGAATCGACCACGCGCAGCGAAATCCGCCCCATCGGCTTCAGGTATTTTCGCTCGCGCGCCACGATTTCAGTCTGCTCCCCGCCCGGAATCGTCTGCACCCACAGGGAAGTATTCCCGCCGCGGTTGGAGATAAACGCTATCTTCGCCCCATCCGGAGACCACCGAGGATTCGTGTTGTCGAACGCTCCATACGAGATTGGGAAAGCATCGCCTCCATTCGACGGCATCACCCAAAGCTGATGCCAGGCCTGCCCCAGATAAGACGCATACACCATGCGCTTGCCGTCGGGCGAGAAATCAGGTCGCGTTTTCCAGTTCGTCTCCTCGTAATGAATCTCACGCGCCCCCGACCCCGGCTCCGCTTTCATCCGCCAGAAACCGCCCGTACCGTGAATGTGCGCGCGGTTCGAGACGAACAGGATCTCTGAGCCATCGCGCGACCACACCGGACTGATCTCGTGATCCACCGGGCTGTAGTAATAACGAGGCAGCGTACTCACGTTTTCCGGAGTCAATTGCCGCACGTCCGCGAGCGACCCATCCTTGAATTGGGCGACGAAGATATGGAAGTGCCCTTTGTAAGACGTCGAGACAAATGCCAGCCGCTTTCCATCGGGCGAGAAGCGCGGCTCGACATTCACCGCGCCCGAGGATGTCATCTGCCGAGTGCGCGCGTTGGTAAGGTCGAGCGACCACAATTCCATTGCATCGTGGGCGTAGCGGGCGAACACGACCCAGCGCCCGTCAGGGGAGCAATCGGGCTGGTAGTCGTACCCGGTATCACTAGTTAACTGGTCTGCTTTCGTGCTGTCCAGTTTCTGCCGCCACAACGAGCCTCCCATGGAGTAGACGAGGCCCTTCGAATCTGGCACCCAGGTGACTGCGCTCGGCCCCGTCGTAAGCTGCGGCAAATACATTTCGCGGAAGTAGTAAGCATGAGGAAGATCGACCTGTTTGAGCACGGGCTCGCGCTGCCCAAAGCCGGCAATGCATGCAAGCAAAAGCAATGTAATTACCTTGAACATGAACGCGGACCTCCGGGGCCAATGCCCTATCACCTGCCGCTTTGGTTCGGCGCGACTGAGGCCGTACCCTTTCAACCTACACTTACAGAACGCCGGCGTGCCCACAGCCAGTTCAGCACGGAAACCACCACCGTGACTCCGAGAATGACTGACTTGCTCAAGTCCACTTGTGTGGCCAGCACGAGCGTTATCAGCACTCCAAGCACCGCCCAGACGGGGCCTCCTGGCAGTCGAAAGCCGGGGGGCCGCTGCGATCCTCGCGCGCGATCTGCTCGCCGCAAGGCGATGAGTGCCGCGCACACCACTCCGTAATAAAACAGGCGCGCAACCACCGACAGCGTGACGTTCCATGCGAAGCTCCCACCCAGCGCCAATCCCCAAACCGCGCTCGAATAGATCAATATCGAAAACCATGGAGTGCGAAACCTTGGGCTCACTGCCGCAAATATCCGAGGCAGGTCGCCTGCTTCGGCCAGCGCGAATGTGACGCGCGGCATCCCCAGCAACTTGGCGCTCACATAACCGCAAACCGAGATCAGCGCGCCAATCGCCACCAGTTGCGCTCCGCGATTTCCCATGGTAACGCGCGCCACTTCGGCAAGCGGACGGTCGGTTGTTGCGCCAGGACCCAGCACCCCCACCACTACCCACTGCACCAGCGAATAAATCAGAGTGCACGAGGCCAGGGTCACAAACAGAGCGACCGCGGTATCCCGCGCCGGATTCCGAGACTCTCCCATGGGCGCCAACGCCGATTCAAACCCGCCGTACGCAAAGATGAGAAGGAAAATTGCCTTCATCCATGCACTCGCCGGATAGGCCGCAGAGCCGCTCCAGGGCACGGGGTGAAAGAGCGTAAGCGCGGCGCCAGCCGCGATCACCATCAGCAGGGGCAAGACCTTGGCCACTGTCAGCACATTGCTCACGACTGCGCCCTGCCGCGCCCCGCGAGCGTTGATGAGCGCCAACCCCCAGATCAGCAGCGACAGAATGGCAAAGCGCGGCCAAGTCTCCCTGGCGCGCGGCCAGAATTCTCCTAAATAGATGACAAACAGATTAGCGTTGGCGGCCGGAGCCGCCGTCTGGGCCAAATAGAGCGTCCAGCCCACCAGAATTCCGGTGAGCCGGCCGAATGCCGTGCGCGCGTAAAGATAGGGTCCGCCCGCCTCGGAGAAGCGCGCAGCCACCTCGGCGAAACAGGCCATGATGATGCCGATGGCCGCTCCCGCGATCAGGACCGCGACCGTGCTGCGTTTGCCAAGATAGCTCGCCACCACGGATGGCAGTCCAAAAATGCCGCTGCCAATCACCGAATTCACGGCGAGCGCGGTCAGGCTCCAACGGCCAATCGCCCGCACCAGGTGAGGTCGCACTGGGCCACTTTGCAGCGGAATCATTGCGAACCGTTTGTATCACACCCAACGTCCCCGTTCGATTAAACTTCCGTTTCCCTACTGGTCAGCTGACCCCCATGGACACAAACGTGCTGAACGACTGAGTACTGACTTGGACCGCCAGCCCGCAGAACGCCCGACCAGAGCCTGCTTTGCACCGAAGGTAACTTCAATTACGGAAGCTCATGGACACGGGGAATCTTTTCGCTTCTCCTCATAGGTGCGATCTTGATCAGGAAGACTTGGTCAGGCAGAACGGAAAGGGCCCACATGGATCGCGAGAACCGGGAAAGCATGGAAGAGATTCAACTGCGCATTCTGCGCGTGGCCGACGACCTGCGCGTGATCCAGGGAGAACTCAACTGCGCCGCGATGCAGGCTCCCACCGATCCCGAACTCCTGGAAGCTCTCTCCGAGCCCGCCCAGATGGAGTCTATGCAGGTTCTCAAATCCGTGCTGGACCAGATGCGGCATTTTCTCTGGTTCTACACCCAGGTGGTAACCAGCGATTCCGAAATGGGGGAGAAATTCCGGCAGACCATGCGCCAGGATTCCCCGGTCCCCACTCCCGAAGTTGACCAGCAATTCCAAAGCGCAACCGATGCCATCATGCTGCGCTATATCGCCGACAGCCGCTTCCGCAAGCCCAACTAGTCGCGCTTTCGAAATTCCCGATCTAACCCAGACGCGACAGATTTCCACGCGTGGTCGGGCATCTCTTGGCTCCAGTCAGAACAAGCCTGGCAACTGCCTATTGTTCCCATATTGCAGCACGCGAAGGCGCGCATCAGGACCGAGGCGGCACCCATGAAAAAAGGGCGCGCCGGAGCGCGCCCGAAAGATAAAGAGGAGGAACACTTACCACGACTGCAAGATTCAGCAGGACAAAGTCATTCTTACCCTCCGAAGCCGGCCGATTGCATCGATTGCCGCGAGATATCGGCGGTCGACGCAATTCCCTGCATGCGCAGTTTGAATTCGTCGGCGTTCGAGGCGTTTTCGAGCGCGGTTTCGTAGTTCACCAGCCCGGCCTGGAACAGATCCCAGAGCGACTGATCGAAAGTCTGCATTCCGTACTGCGAGGTACCGGCCGAAATTGCGTCGCGGATAGCGCGCGTCTTCTCGGGCACCAGAACGCATTCCCGGATATAGGCTGTACTAACCATTACTTCGACGGCAGGCACGCGACCCTCGGCATCGGAGCGACGGACCAGCCGCTGGCTCACGATAGCGCGCAATACGGCCGCGAGTTGCAAACGAATCTGTTTCTGCTCGGGTGGAGGAAAGATGGCAATAATTCGATTGATGCTTTCGACCGCGTCCAGCGTATGCAACGTGGAGAACACCATGTGACCGGTTTCGGCGGCGTGTAACGCGGTTCCGATCGTTTCCAGATCGCGCATTTCGCCCACCAGGATCACGTCCGGATCCTGACGCAAGCTGGCGCGCAACGCGGCGGAAAACGATGGCGTGTCCACTTCCACCTCGCGCTGGTTGACGTACCCCTTTTTGTCGCGATGCAGAAATTCGATAGGATCTTCAATGGTGATGATGTGTTCGGCGCGGGTGGAATTGATGCGGTCCACCATGGCCGCCAGCGTAGTTGACTTACCGGAGCCCGTCACGCCCGTCACCAGCACGAGGCCGCGCGGCATATCGCAAATCTGCTCCACCACCTTGGGCAGAAACAATTCGTCGAGCGCGCGAATTTTGGTCGGGATCACGCGCAGCACAAGTCCAACATTGCCGCGCTGCTGAAAGACGTTGACACGGAATCGTCCCAGGCCCGCAACTCCGTAGGCCATATCGATTTCCGTTGTCTCTTTAAATTTCTGTTTCTGGCGCGCCGACATCATGCTGAAAGCCATGTTCAGCATGTCTTCGGCAGACACCCGCGCCTGGTCGGTGAGCGGAATCAGGTCGCCATCGATGCGCAGGTGAGGGTAGTTGCCTACCTTGAGGTGCAAATCGGAGGCGCGCCGCTCCATGGCAATGCGCAGCAGTTCATCAATATTCATGTCGTGGAGTGACTCCAGCTATCCGTATCATGACCGGAACTGGTCCCCTCGGCGAGATGACGAAGGTAATGGGACTTCGGCGAGTAGTCGCGCACCAGACTACCCGGGGCGCCAAGAAAAAAGCCGCCCAGCAGGGCGGCTTCTCTTGGAAGGTTGCTGTAGTCCAGAGCCTCCAGTAAGGAGGAATTTGTTTCACTTCTTCAATCCGACTTCTGACTTCTGACCTCGCACTCCCCGCTCAGGCGGCGCTGGTCTTCGATGCCGGGGGCTGGAAAGGCTCATCATAGCTGCCGCCGTAGATCTGCGGCACTTTCGATCCCATGGGCCGCAAATAGGTCGCCAGTTCGCCGCGATGATGGATGCTGTGATTGTTGAGGAACTGTAGATAAAAAGCAGCCGGCATGTTAAAAACGCCCAGAAAATCGACGGGCGTTGCCAACTGCTCAGCCGACATCGCTCGCACCCGCTCGGTTCCACGCTTCATGTGCCGGTCGTACCAGGCAACCAGTTCCGCAATGGTGTTCGGTTTGTCTGGCCGGGGAGACGCATCCATCGTGAACTTCTGGTCGGCAATGGCATCCAGAAACTGCACGTCCGTATTGGCCAGATGCCAGGCCAGTTCCCATGCCGTGCGGGCATGGGGGTCGGGACGGTGATCTTTCTTGCTTTCTGGGATGGCAGCAATAACCTTCTTCGTCGTCTCGGTTTCACGAGTAACACCATCCAGCATCATTGCCCGATAGGCGACAACAAAATCTGTGTTGGGAGCAGACATCGGAATTCTCCTTACAAAGTGAGGGTTGGTGAAAAGGGCAAAAGGAGCCTGCAATCAGGCGCGGTCAACTATAGTCGAGACATTCAAGGAAGCGCAACCCCGTAAAACCCGGACGCAACCGCAGAAGCTACACCGCCACCGGCTGTTTGTTCGCGACTCCAACCGGGGTCAGCCAGTTATGCCGGTCGGGCTTCTCGCCGCGCACGATCCCATAAAATTCCTGCTGGATCGACTTCGTCATCGCGCCGATCTTGCCCTTGCCGACCATGATCTTGTCCACCGACCGAATGGGCGTGACCTCCGCCGCCGTGCCCGTGAAGAAGACTTCGTCGGCGATGTAGAGAAACTCGCGCGGAATCTGCTGCTCCGCGATCCTGATGTTCAGGTCGCGCGCGATTTGCAATACCGAATCGCGAGTGATCCCAGGCAGCACCGAATTTCCCAGCGGAGCCGTGTGCAGCACGCCATTGCGGACCACGAACAGATTCTCGCCCGATCCCTCGCTGACGTAGCCATTCACGTCGAGCGCGATGCCTTCCGCATAGCCGTTGACGATCGCTTCCATCTTGATGAGCTGGGAGTTCATGTAATTCGCGCCCGCCTTGGCCATCGCCGGCAGCGTGTTCGGCGCAATACGCGTCCAGGAAGAAATGCAGACATCGACGCCTTCGCTCGCATCCGCGCCCAGATACTTTCCCCAAGGGTAATTGCAGATGTAAACCTCGGTCGGCGAGTTGAACGGATTGACGCCCGCCTCCCCGTAGCCGCGCAGAATCACGGGGCGGATGTAGCACGGCCACACACCATTGTTCTTGACCAGATCAAGCATCCCGCGCAGGATCTGCTCGGCCGTGAACGGAACCTCGATGCGGTAGATGCGCGCGGAGTCGATCAGCCGCTGCATGTGTTCCGGCGCCCGGAAAATCGCCGGCCCGGCCGGCAGCGCGTAGCAGCGCACCCCTTCAAACACCGAAGAGCCGTAGTGCACCACGTGCGACATCACGTGGATTGTGGCGTCGTCCCAGGCAATGAACTTGCCGTTGTGCCAGATTTTATCCGTCTTCTGAATTGCCATGAAAACGCTCCTTCGGTGTTAGAGAATGCAGGCCTTAAATTTGCTTAGGTACAAGACGCGCGGAAGTGGCGGGGATCTCGGAATGCGCTTCGAGCTTCCCGTCTTAAAACCCCTGCTTCGAAGCCGCAGGACGCCAGTATAAGCCGACGGAAGCCAACTTCAGCCCACATGACGGCCAACTTCCCGACCTTGAATTATAGCGTGTGTACGGGAGGGGACAACTACACGAACCTGCCAGAATCGCTCGAAAAGCCGCGTGCGCGGCGAATCGGATGTGCGCGCTGTCCTGAGTCTCAGCGTCGCTCAGTGCCGCCAGATTTTCTGGTCCTTATGGCCGGTATCGGCGGGAGCGCCCGCGGGCAGAACTGTTCCACCCTTGCCGCTGCCAATCGGCGCCTTGGCGCGGATGACAGCGTGGGCCAAAGCATTCCCCGGAACGTCCGCCGCCGGCGGCGCACTGGCAACACCCGCCTCGCCCTTCATCCCAATTTCATCGCCGCGGAAGTATTGCCCTTTGCTGGCTCTCATCTCGGGCATCGCCGCATAGGGCTTGGAGTAGTCGTTGTTGGCATTCCAGAATAGAAAGCCGATTCCACCCTTCTGCTTCGCTACTTCTACCTGTACCTCGACATATTTCGGCGAGTAGGTTTTCGTTCGCCAGGCGAAGGCTTGCAGCCAGGGGCGAATTACAACCGTGCTGTCTTTGGTGATCAGTTTGAAGCGGTCCATCGATTCGCCAATAAAATGCTCCGGCGCATCCCCCGGCTTTTCGTAACCGTCCATACCAAAGAAGTGCGAAGGATAGATCATGGGCGAGAGCACGTCGCAGTGTTTCGCCATCGCAACGATGTCCTGCCCCGTATGCGCCAGGTCCACCGGACGCTGCCATGCCATCACTCCAAAAACGTCCAGGGACAGCAGAACGCCCGCCGGATGGATCTGCGCATAAGCTCGCTGCAGGAAATCCGCGATTACCTCGGAACGCTGCCGGTCGGCATGCTCTGCCTGGAAGTTAAAGGCTGCATCTTTCTGATCGCCCTCGGCCGGGAAGCGCACGTAGTCAAACTGCACCTCATCCACGCCCGCTTGCGCCACGAATTTCGCCAGCGCAATGTCGTAGTCTTGCACCTTTACATTGGAGGGATCGGTCCAGACCAGTTTTCCGTTCTCGCGCCACGGCTCGCCCGTCCGTCGCGACTTTACGGCCAGTTCCGGATGGGTGGTTACCAGGTGCTCATCGCGGAAGATCGCGATGCGCGCGATGGCATGCATGTTCTGCGAGTGCAGAAACCGAATGAATTTCGGCAGGTCAGGAATGTAGTGCCGTTGCCCCGTAGCCAGCGGGTGATCGAAAGCAATGTTGACGATGCCGTCGCTGTCCTTGATATCGAACACCACCGAGTTTCCGCCCACTTCACGCCAATGTCGGATAATGCGCTCGCCATGGTCGCTTCCCGCCATCACCCCGGTTAAATAAATCGCTCGAACTTCGAAATCTCTTGCAACTGGAACAGTCTTCTCTACAATAGGCGATTCGAGAATTCCGGGGATCAGGATCTGCTCTCCGGGTTTGAGAAAAGTGCCCTGTCGATTGCCATTCGCGGATCGGATGCCTTCGGCGAGTTCACTGGACGTCAAGTAACTGGTCTTCCTGAGATATTTTCGCGCCACCGAAGTGATGCTGTCCCCGCGCTGCGCCTTGTAAACGTCGCAGCCCGGAGGCGCGATTATGGGGGGTGCAGGCTCGATCTTTTTACTGGCGTTGATTTTCGCAGGGACGAGTTTTGCCGCATGCGAATTTTGTGCGCTGCCTGTGACTTGTCCGAAAAGGCTGGAAGAGGATATAGCCGCCATGGCAGCAATGGTAACGATCGGAATACGAGGCAACGGGGTTTCTCCGGGTAAGGCAGTCTCTTTCTTGATTGTGTTACCAGGTAACGTCGCCCGCTAGTTACGTCCGGTCAGGTCTGTTCAGGCTTTAGAAGCGCGGGGCGGGCGCCGCGGGACACGACGGAAGTTCCCGTATGGCTGCAAAGTATTGCTCTTAGGGAAACTGGGGCAGCATCCCGGGTAGCTCTGGATGCCAGCTAGACGCATCTAAACCTACGGAAAACATGGGCCTGGAGGGCTTTCCGGGGTTGGCGAATGGCTTGCACTAGTAGGCAGCGGGTGAGAGAGACTAGAACCTCCCATCCCGAGTGACAAAAATGAGCAGTTTTCCAGAAAACTCGCATTTTCCGGAAAGGAAACAGGGGCCCGACCGAATGAGAACGAACCTAGCAACCGTGCTCGATCCCACCCGCCGTAGCAACGACGCTCGCGAGTTTGAAGCGAGCCTTCGCCGCAAAATCGTAGGTCAGGATCAGGCGATCGAAAAGGTCGCGGAAATCTACCAGATGTTCCTTGCCGGCATGAATGCGCCCGGCCGTCCGGTGGGCAACCTCTTGTTCCTGGGACCGACCGGTTCCGGAAAAACCCGTGTCGTCGAAGCCGTTGCCGAATCGCTCTTTGGCGATGCCAAGGCCTGCATCAAAATCGACTGCGCCGAGTTCCAGCACTCCCACGAAATCGCCAAGCTCATCGGCTCGCCTCCGGGATACCTTGGTCACCGCGAGACGCACCCCCTGCTCACCCAGGAAGCTCTCAACCAGTACCACACCGAGAAATTGAAGCTCTCGATCCTGCTCTTCGACGAAATCGAGAAAGCTTCCGACTCGCTCTGGCAACTGCTGCTCGGCATTCTCGACAAGGCCACATTGACGCTCGGCGACAACCGCCGCGTCGACCTTTCGAACTGCATCATCATCATGACTTCGAACCTCGGCGCCGCCGAGATGAACGGTCTGGTCGATGGTGGACTCGGTTTCGCTCCGAAAGCTGTGCAGGTCGATAACTCGCTCGACGAGAAGATCACCCGCTCGGCCGTCGATGCCGCCCGCCGCAAGTTCGCGCCGGAATTCATGAACCGCATCGACAAAGTGGTGGTCTTCAAGACGCTGCGCTCCGAGCACCTGAAGCAGATTTTGGAGATCGAGCTTGGCATGGTCCAGCAGCGCGTGCTCATGGCCGCCGGAGCCCACCAGTTCGTTTTCAATTGCACGGCTCCGGTCAAGGAGTTCCTGCTCCGCGAAGGTACCGATCCGAAATACGGAGCCCGCCACCTGAAGCGCGCCATCGAACGCAACATCGTTTACCCGCTCGCCAACCTGGTCGCCACCGGACAGGTAAAGCTGGGCGATTTCATCCGCGTCGATCTGCTCGGAGAGAGCAAGCTGACGTTTGTGAAAGAGGCCGAAGGCGCGATGGTTCCCGTGCTGCTCGAACGTTACGGAGCCGCCGCCGCTGTCCCGGCCGTAGCCGCCGCCAAAGCAGCGCGTCCCGTAATCCAACGCAAAGAGTTTGGGGCCATCGAGAATAAGTAAATCAAGTTGCTGGTAGGTAATGGGACACCGTGAGGACGGTGTCCCGTTTTTTGTCCTAACGCCGGCGCCTCACCGCCATCCCAAGAGCATTGGCTTCATTCATCAGCGCGCAGGACGAGCTCCCGGGAAACAGGAACCGCGCACATCGGCGACCTGCCCCGAGAGGCGCTTCCATTGGCCACGTTCGCTCCGCACTTCCGTAATCTATTCGTAACCCGTCCATTCGTGCGAACCTCATCTAGCCGTCAAAAGCCCATTCCCCGCCTCCGGAAACCAATCCTGCTCCGGCGGCGGAACTCAAGTGAGGTCAAGTATGCTGCAGTCTCCGGAACCCAAGCACTCTCCAGTCCCCGCTCCAGGCAACACTTACACCCCGCTTAGTTCGGGCCCGTCAACCTTGGATCAGACTCATATCACCCGTTCGCTGGTCATCAAGGGTCAGGTTTCAGGTACAGAATCCCTCTTCATCGATGGACGCATCGAAGGCACTATCAGTGTGCCAGAAAATCGCGTCACCATCGGACGCAATGGCAACGTCGCCGCCAACATCACCGCCAAGGAAGTCGTAATTATGGGCAAACTGCAGGGCAATGTCGAGTGTTCCGATCGCCTCGATATCCGCAGCGAAGGCGTACTCACCGGTGACGTCATCACTCACCGCATCAGCGTCGAAGAAGGCGCGATCCTCAAGGGTGGAGTCGAAGTCCGCAACCCGGAAAAGAAAGAAGAGAAGACGCAGACCCACCACCACCAGGTTAAAGCGGCAGAAACCCCGAAGGCCCAGGCGGCCGCTGCGGGAAGTGAATAGTTTCGACAGCGATTTTCGTTGGACAGCGTTCGTTAACCGAAGTACGTTATGTAAACGAAAGAGGGACGGCCAACTAAGCCGTCCCTCTGATCGTTTGCCGAAGATCTTAAGCCGAGTATCGAAAGCCTAAGGCCGAGAGCCCAAAGCCTTATTTCTTAGCCTTGAAATCCAGCGCTGCCGAATTAATGCAATAGCGCATTCCCGTCGGCCGCGGTCCGTCCGGAAACACGTGTCCCAGATGCGCATCGCATCGGGCGCAACGAGCTTCAACGCGCGTCATGCCGTAACTGCGGTCGGTGTGTTCAACGATGTTCGCCTTGTCGGCCGCATTGTAGAAACTCGGCCAGCCCGTTCCTGAATCGAACTTCGTGTCCGAACCAAACAGCAGCGCGCCGCAGCACACGCAGTGGTAGGTTCCGTCGTCGTGCATATTCCAGTATTTCCCGGTGAAGGCTTGCTCGGTACCGCACTGGCGAGCCACCTGGTACTGCTCCGGAGTGAGTTCCTGTCTCCACTCTTCGTCGGTCTTCTGGATCCTCTGTGCGTCGGCTGGCTGCGTCTTTTCTGTCAATTTGGTGGTCATCCTGATCTCCTGGAATTGAGTCTTCAGGAAATAAGATGCGCGGGAGAGGCGAAAGTCGCACGGCCCGAACGGCCGTTTTGCTCCCGAGACTTCAAGCCCCACGCATCGCCGGAAGTACGATGCGTGGGGCGAGGGGCATCAGTTTCTGACGCCCATACCAAAAGGGAGGTAGTATCCTTACTCGGCTGAACCGGGTGCGAAGCGTGGCGATCAGGACGGCACAATTCCGGCACTGCCGATCCGGATCGGCCATCGATACGGGGGAACTTCAAGTTCGGGCCGCACCCCACGTGGAGCCCACATTTTGCAAAATTTTGACCGTGTTACAGAGAGATGTCAAATAAAAAATTTGACACCTCTGATATCTTAAGTACGGTAGCGCACAGTGAACTCCCGATTCTTAGTGACAAAAACGGCCGGCACGAGGCGGAAAAATGCTACCACTTACTAACATGCTCGAATTCCGCCCGTCATGGCGGAAGCCCGGGTCACCGGGGCGGCATTCGTTGTGGATGCGCCCCTAGCGTAAATACTTCTCCTGCACAATCCGCCGATGATGTAACTCGTGCCCCGCGATGGTGTAGCCGAGGGCGCGTGCGCTGATCGTTTTCTGGTTCGCAGTCCCCCAGCGCTCGCTGGCCTCAGCGTCGAAGTTGGAGAAGAGCTGGACAGTCGCGGTCCGAATCGTCATGAACTCGTCGATCAGTCCGTCGAGCGTGCGCCGGTCGAATCGTCCGTTAGAAACATAGTCGTCCTGCTCGAAGCCTTCGATCGGAGTCTTATCGCCACGTCCAATCCGCAATGCGCGATAGGTCATGATGCGCTCGGTATCGTTCATATGCCCCAGAACTTCCTTTACGGTCCATTTCCCGGGCGCATAACGAAAGTCCGCCCGCGCTTTCAACGAGCCGAATAGCGCGCGTGTCTTTAGAGGCTGATCCTGCAGCGCGCCAATAATATCGCTGCCCTCGACGAGAGAGACGTACCGCTCGTAGTACGGATCGTATTCGCTGGAATCAGGCCGGCCAATGCCGGTGGCAAGAGTGCTCATAAAATCTCCTTGGTGTCTCGCGAAGAAGGCAACATTTGTCCCACGGCTTATATTATCGCGGCCGACCATGTGGAAATGACCGCGCAGGAATCACCCGCACCAGGAAAGAATCACCCTCAATGAGGGAGGATTACCGTATGACTCCTGACTCGTGTTCGATGTCCATTATGGGAGGAATCAAGGAAATCCCTACAAAAAGTTGGATTTCCACAGTGCACACGCTGTGAGCCGAGAGTAGAATCGATTTGGCCCCCGAAATGCGGCGGTGATCTCAATCCCTATTAGAAGGAAGGATTTCGAGCACAATGTGGAAGCCCACGAATCAACCTGCGACACCAGGCCGGCCAGCTGAGCCGGAGCGTCCGAACACGCCAGTTGCGACGACCGCACCGGCGGCCAGCGAACCTGCGGCGGCACCGCGCCCGGCTGTGACCACCACGACTTCGGATCAGGCTACGATTGGCAAGTCGCTGGTAATCAAAGGCGAAGTGACTGGTTCCGAATCTCTGTATATTGATGGGCGAGTCGAAGGGTCGATCAATCTGGCAGGCAATCGTGTGACCGTCGGCCGAAATGGCGTGGTCGCAGCCAACATCAACGCGCGCGAAATCGTAGTCCTCGGAAAAGTGCGCGGCAATCTTACCGCCAGCGATCGCGTCGATATTCGCAGCGACGGCTCTCTCACCGGCGATGTCGTCGCCGCACGAATCTCGATCGAAGACGGCGCGTTCTTCAAAGGCGGCATCGACATCCGCAAAGCAGGTGGAAAAGCGGAAGAAGCCAAGCCTGCGTCAGCATCGGTTACACAAGAACCGGCAGTTGCCGCCAGAGCGTAATAACCTTTTTCGGGTTTTGGCTTCCGCACCATCAAGGCGTCCCTTTTGATTAAGGGACGCCCTTTGTCTTTGGATCGAGAATCCCGGGGAAATTTATAAGAGGTCATCCTGAGCGCAGCATGAGGTTCACGAAGTGAGGTTCTTGTGGAGTCGAAGGACCCCTTCCTCCAAAGAAAACCAGCCGGATTCCGCGAGCGTTTTCAAAAGCCCAAAGCCGAGAGCCCGCTCTTTAAGGCTCCCTGCCCGAAGCCATCGTCTCCGCCGTCTGCCCTTCCACCACACCCGGAACCGCGATGGGCTTTCTCCTCCGCAAATCCCCCGGCAACTGCGACCGCAACAACCACAATCCTCCGGCCACCGCCGCCGCCCAGGTCAATGAGCCCAGCGCAAGAGCGGCAACGTCCGCACTGCGGCTGCCATCGAGCGGCACCCCGCGCATCACCGCATAACTCAGCCCTCCTGAAACTACTCCGATCGCCGCAGCCTTCCCTAGCTCCTTCCAGTGCAGCCCGCCCAGAGGCACCATGCCTCGAATATGCAGCAACAGCGCGATGGCGATCGCATTCGCCGCGATCCCAACATCCGAGGCAACCGCGAGTCCCGTCACCGAGAGCGTTCGAAACAGCAGCGAATAAATGGGAAGCGACGCCAGCGTGATCAGCGTTGTCGCGACCATCGGCGTGAGCGTATTGCCCGACGCATAAAACGCCCGCGCATACAAAGCCTGGCTCGACCACAAAGCCAGCGAGAGCGAGAACCAGAAAAAATAGATCCCGGTCGATCCGGAATCCGCGAAAGTAAAATGCCCGCGACGGTAGACAAGGTCGATCAGCGGGATGGCCACCGCCATCATCCATCCCGTCAGCAGCAGCGACGCGGCGGTGATGCGATACACAGAACCGTTGACGGTCGCGGCGAACTCCTCAAATTTCTTTTCCCCGAACAGCCGCGAGAAAAAAGGCAGCGACGCCTGTCCGGCGGCCTGCCCAAGGATCGCGATGGGAACTGCAAAAAGCCGCTTGGCATAGTTCAATCGCGCGATGTCGCCGACTCCACTGGATGCGAAATAACGAAGGATCCAGTCGTCGGCCGTAACCAGCGAAACGCCCAGCATGAGCGGGATCGATAGCCGCACCCATTCGCGAAACGCAGGATTCTTCAGGTCAAACGACGGCCGGTAGCCGGTGCCGATTTTCGCCGCGCCGATAGCATTGATCAGAAATGGTCCGGCCACGCTGCCCGCCAGCGCTCCATACGCGAGGGACGCAATCCCGAAGCGGTGTGCGAGGGCCACTCCTCCACCGATGATAAAAATGTTGTAGATGAGCGGCCCAAATGCCGGCAGAAGAAACAGCCGGTGCGAAAGCAGTACCGCGGACACGACTCCGCCAACATAAAAGAAGATCTGCGCCGGCAGCAGAATGCGCGTCAGGTGAACGCACAGAGTCATCTGCTCGGGCGTGAACCCGTGGAACATCCAGCCGGCAAACTGCGGCGTGAAGATTTCGGCCAGGATCGTGCCCGCAATCAGCACGGTCGTCATCACGGTGATGATGATCGAGAAAGTCTTCTGCGCCTCGTGCTCGCGCTTTTCCGCCAGAAACCGCGTGTAGATGGAGATAAATGTAATGGACGCCGTGCCACCCGCCACAATGTAATTCAGCCAGTCCGGCAGCGTGAAGGCAGCGACGTAAGCGTCGGTCTGTAGCCCCGCGCCGAACGCGTAGGCGATGTAGGCCTCGCGGAGGTAGCCGATCACGCGCGAGAGCGTGATGGCAATCATCACCAGCAGCGTCGCCGAAAACGCAGTGTGCTGGTGAGACGGCCGGAAAAAGCGCAGCAAACGCATCCTTCGCAGATTAACCCATCCCGCGCTTAGATGGAGAGTTATCGCAGCCCTGGAATCGGAAGCGGCAATCGATCACGTCGGCGTGGTGACGGGGCTCTACCCCGTGGGCGTGGGGTGACGCGTCCGGGAAAGCCGCGCCGCCACACAAAGCTGCCTTACCACACCCGGCAAGCATTCACCGGCATCATGGGCTGTCCAACCTTGCACCCAAAGGCCTGCCCGAACTCAGACATATTCTGCACCACGCCATTCACGCGAAATTTCTGCGGCGAATGCGGATCGGTCTGCACCTGCAAACGGAGTTGCTCAGGCCTGGTGCTTCCGCACCAGCTTTGCCCGTGCCCCAGAAAAAATTGCTGCACTGGAGTGAACCCGTCTTGCTTCTGGCTAAGGTCGATACTCTTCCGCTTGGCATCGGCCAGAAACGCGATATATGCCAGCCGTAGCCCGCCATTATCCGCGGTATTCTCGCCCAGTGTCAGTTTGCCATTCACCTTCACGTCGTCCACGGTGACAAAGTTTCCGTACTCTTTCACTTCGCAATCGGCCTTCTCCTCGAACTTACTGGCATCCCGTGAGTCAACTCATGACCGACAATGCCACCGATGTGCCCGTAGTTTTCCGCGTCGGTCGCGTGCGGATCGTACAGCGGCGATTGCAGAATGGCGGCCGGAAAATTGATGTCATTCATCGTCGGGCTGTAATAAGCGTCGACAGTAGATGGTGTAATCCCCCACTCGCCCCGGTCCACGGGCTGTCCGACCTTTGCCAGTTCGCGCCGGTTCTCGAACTCTATCGCACGGATCGAGTTGCCGAAAGCATCGCCCCGCACCACGCTGAGCTTCGAGTAATCGCGCCAATGGTCGGGATAGCCGATCTTGTCGGCGATCGCCCGCAATTTCTCTCTGGCCTTTACCTTGGTGGCCGCGCTCATCCAGTCCAGCGTGTCCAGATCCTGATTCATGGCGGCTTCGATGTCATGCACCATCTGGACCGTCGCCTGTTTGCTCGACGGAGGGAACTCCTGCGCGAC
>JBEKOW010000021.1:0-28899 GCA_049521375.1 Terriglobales bacterium | reverse complement strand
CTTCACCCGCATCTCGCGAGTCCGTTCGTTGACTTCGATATCGCCCGCTCCGGCCACGCAGCACTTCCCCATGCCGCGCGTGACGACTGCCGCGTGGCTGGTCATGCCGCCCCGCGAAGTCAGAATTCCCGCCGCGACCTCCATCCCGTGAATATCTTCGGGAGTAGTCTCGGCGCGCACCAGGATCACCGGCTTCTTGGTGTCCCCGTGACCCGCCTTTTCGACGGCCTCATCCGCGGTAAACACAATCTGCCCCACCGCCGCGCCCGGAGAAGCGGGCAAGCCCGTCGCCAGCACCTCAACCTTGCTGCTCTTTTCATCCAGCGTAGGCACCAGAAAATCGTAAAGCTGGTTTGGATCAACCCGGAAAATCGCTTCGTTCTCGGTGATCAATCCTTCATCCACCATCTCGATAGCAACTCGAACCGCGGCGCGCCCCGTACGCTTGCCGTTACGCGTCTGCAGCATGTACAGCTTGCCGTCCTGGATGGTGAACTCAAAATCCTGCATATCCTTGTAATGCTTTTCCAGCCGGGTGGTGATCTCACGAAGCTGGTGGTACACCTCGGGCATCACCTTCTCCAGTTCAAGGATCGGCACCGGAGTGCGCACGCCCGAAACCACGTCCTCGCCCTGCGCGTTCATCAGAAACTCGCCGTAAAATTCCTTCGCCCCGGTTGCGGGATTGCGCGTGAACCCCACGCCCGTGCCGCTGGTGTCCCCCAGGTTGCCAAACACCATCGCCTGCACATTCACCGCCGTTCCGAGCATGTCGTCGATGTTGTTGATGCGGCGATAGTGCTTCGCGCGATCGTTTTGCCAGGAGCGGAACACGGCATCGCGCGCCATAACAAGCTGCTCGTTCGCATCCTGCGGAAAGTCGCGCTTGGCATGCTTCTTGACCACTTTCTTGTATTCCTGAATCACTTCCTTCAAAGCTTTGGCGTCGAGTTCTGTGTCGAGTTTCGCCTTCCTCTGCTTCTTCTTGGCGTCGAACACTTCGTCGAACTCGGACTTCGGAATCTCGAGCACGACGTTGCCAAACATCTGAATCAGCCGCCGGTACGAGTCGTAGGCGAAACGCGGATTATTGCTGAGCTGCGCCAGCGCCTCCACGCTCTGATCGTTCAGCCCGAGGTTGAGAATTGTGTCCATCATCCCCGGCATGGAGAACTTCGCTCCCGAACGCACGCTCACGAGCAGCGGATTCTCGCCCGCACCCAGTTGCTGCTTCTGCAACTGTTCGAGTCGCCGCAGGGCAGCTTCCATCTGCTGCGTAACTTCGGCAGGAACCTTGCCCCCACTGCGCATGTACTCGCGGCAGGCCTCGGTCTGGATCGTGAATCCAGGAGGCACCGGCAGCCCGGCATTGGTCATCTCGGCCAGGCCCGCGCCTTTGCCGCCCAAATCGTCCTTCATCTTGCCGTTGCCTTCGGCCTTGCCATCGCCGAAAAAGTAAACGTACTTGGTGCCCTTCGTGGTGGTTTGTTCCGCGTGGTTTTCAACAAGTGTAGATGTGCTCATGAATTTGTCCTCTTTCGAAAACTAAGCTATTAATTCGAACCTCAGGGTTGAGGCGGTCGAAAAGATCAACTGTCGCAACACTAGAAACGGACCATTCCTGCCAGAATCATAATCGCTGGAGAGATACAAACTCCGCTTCAGCCCATGGGAAGTGAACCATTAAGTTTACCTGATTCTCCGATTCCCATCCTGGCGAGGGACCCCGAAATCAAACCATTGGCGGGCCGAAGTGTTAATCGCGAAAACTCGGTCGATAGCGCGGTTCGGGCTTGCTATAGGTTTTCGCTAGCGCGTCGTGACGAAAAAATACCCGCTCATCACCAGCCCTGTCGCGATGATCACATACCGAATTTTCGCGGGGTCCGCCTTCTGTGCAAAGTGCGCTCCAAACCATCCTCCCAGAAGAGATCCCGCAATCATCACGACGCATTGCGGCCACAATACCGCCCGCGCCACGATGAAAGTCAGGACCGCCGCCGCGTTGATCGCAACCGCCAGCAGCGTCCGGATCGCGCCCATGGCATGAATGTCGCGCATTCCGAGTGCGGCCAGCATTGCCAAAGTCACGAACCCGATGCCCGCGCCAAAGTACCCGCCATATACGGCGACCAGCAATTCCAGAATCGACGTGATCGTGATTGTTGGCCACGCGATCGCCCCGAGATCGTCGATCGCCGCCGCCCTCCCCGCCAATGCGCGCAGCCGGTTTCCAAAGGCGAACAGCAGCGTGCCGCTCAGTAATAGCCAGGGAACAAGATGAAGAAAAGTGCGTTGCGGAGTCTTGAGCAATAGCAAGGCCCCCGCCCATCCACCCACCAGGCTCGTGGCCAGTAGTGGGACCAGCACGCGCGGCGGCACTTTCAGCCGCTTAAGATATGCAACCGTGCTGGCCGCCAGCCCCGGCCAGAGCGCGACCGTATTGGTGGAATTGGCCTGAACCGCCGGCACGCCGGTAAACAGCAGCACCGGGAACGAGACAAAGCTTCCTCCCCCCGCCACCGCGTTCAGCGTTCCGGCAATCGCGGCCGCGAAAAATAGCAGGATGGCGTGGCTGAAAGGCAAGCTCTTATTCTTATCAGGAAAATCGCACCGCGGAAAGCATCCGTCGCGCAATGGCCACGCCGCAATTTGAAACCAACTCCGAGGTCATCCTGAGCCTCACAACGTGAGGCTCTGGCGGAGTCGAAGGATCCCTACCCCTCCCAACTTGTTCCACGAACTCCCTGGACATCGCCCTACTGCGCCGCACATTCTTTCGCGATCGTCCGGATCGAACTTACCGAAATCGTCACCGGGCTCGCCGATCCGATTCTCGCCATAGAGTCGGAACTGGTACTCATAGATGGAGCCTCCTGCCCGGTTACTTCCACGCGCTGTCCAATATAGTGGCGAAGCTTGATCTTTCCCGTGGCCTGCAGTTCATAAGTCTCGCCCGGATCCTGTTTGATCAGCGTGTAATCGCCGTTTGACCGGCTCACGCAGCCCTGCACCGTCACTTCGCCCTTGGCCTTATGATTAGTGTCCGCACCCGGGTTAGCCGATGGGCTTTCCTGCCCCATGGCAAACCCGGCGCAAAGCAATACCGCAAACAAAGGTGATTTCACATAGCCTCCTCTCGAAACATACATGCTCTTCCGGCCTTAGGATGAATCTGGTACTGCTCAAGGTTGCGTCTCTATAGTGGGCCGGCGGTTCGTATAATCTGCATGGCCGTCATCCTGCACGCGCCCGCGCTGGCGAATTCTCCGCCAACGTGCGATGTAATACCTAAGGTGAAACCCGTTCATGCCGCACAACACGGTTAATGATGATATTCAATTTCTCGCACAGGAACTGCTATCCGCTGCCCATGCCGGACAGATGGTCCCCATCCCCCCGTCCTCCCGTCCCGGCTTCGATCTGAACACCGCCTATGCTGTGGAAGATGCGCTGAAACGCGTCCGCGAATCCGGCGGTCATTGTTCCGTCGGACGCAAGGTCGGCTATGCCAATAAAGCCATGTGGCGTGTCCTCAAACTTGAGACTCTGGTGTGGGCGCACATGTATGACGACACGGTGCAGTACAGCGATCGCGATCCAGCCACCCTCGCGCTGCCTCACCCGCGTTCGTTGAAGATTGAACCAGAGATAGTTTTCGGGTTGAAAGACTCGATCATCTCCGAAGGCCTCGATGCCGCCGCCGCGCTCGCACGTGTTGAGTGGTTCGCGCTGGGATTCGAGATTATCGATTGTCCTTTTCCCGATTGGAAGTTTCAGCCCAGCGATTTCGTCGCCTCTTTCGGACTTCACGCAGCTCTCGTCGTCGGCCAGAAGATTCACGTACGGCCCGAAATGATCGCCAGTCTGGTGGAAGACTTGGCGCGATTTACCGTCCGCATGTCGAAAAACGGCGAGTTTGTCGAAGAAGGTTCGGGCAAGAATTCTCTGCGAAGTCCCGCCGCGTGCCTCGCTGAACTCGGCGGCGCTGTTCTGCGAAGGTTCCCTGAGGAACCATTGCGCGCGGGAGAGATCATCAGCTCGGGCACGCTCACTGCCGGACACGCAATCGAAAAAGGCGAGCGCTGGACAGCTGAACTTCAAGGCCTGGCTCTCCCACCTTTGACGCTGACTCTGACCTAGCGAAACCTTTGATTAAGCTGCCGCTTTGTCATCCTCAGAGTGTGTGACTTTTTTCCCTTCCCCACCTTCTCACTCTGGAAAAAAAGTCATCCTGAGCGGGGCGGGGTAAGCCAAGCGCGCCCCGCGCAGTCGAAGGATCCCTACCCCTCACCTGAGTCTAAAGCGCTGCCCCACCCAAAGCCGGACTACAAACTCCCCGAGCCCCCCACGAAAAATCTTGACTTGAATCCAGGAATAAACGCAGGATGAATTTGGCAACCCGTAATGAATTATGGAAGGCAGCACCAGCTCGGGAGTTGCGAAAGGCGGTTCCCTGAAAAGTTGAATCCAAGCCAGTTTTCCTCGGCTAAGTCACATGGATTGAATACTTTACTCGTAAGTTGCTGCGGCTCAATACTTTGAACGGAAAATGTCGCTAACCCATGATTCTGCTCGATAACGTATAAGGGGGGGTACCCCCGGTCGAAGACTGGCATGATAGAGAGATGGAAAAGCTCTAAGTTCTGATTATGGAATATCTTACGTATAAGTCCCTATTCCTCAAAGATCTGGCAGGAATACCCCCGCTAAGTCTATGATTATAAAAGATCGGGTGGGGAGGGGGGGTATCCTGAACCCGCTGACAACCCGGCAGCCACTGAAGGTCAAGTTCGCGCTTGATAGTTGAAGGAAGCCGACGAAAGGAACCGGATTGCGACGGCGTATAATTTGCGTCTTCATCGTGTCGCTGGCCTGTCTTGGGGTCGCCCAACAGCCGCCAGAGAAGATGGTTGCCGAGGCTGCAACGCCTCGCGATGGTTCGTCCGATCCATCCTCCCGGACAAAACTCAAAGAGATGTTCGAATCGAAGGTCAGAGCCGAATGGGACGCGCTTAAGAAAAAGGACGCCAAAGCCTACGGCGAACTCTTGGCTGACGACTACGAGGGCGTTGAAGTCGACGGCCAGGGCGAACGCACGAAATCCCAGGCCATCAGCGAGGTCGCGAGCGGCAACGTCTTCGACTACACTCTCTGGGGATTCAAGCTGGTTTCGTCGACTCCCGACACCGCTTTTGTCGTCTTCGAAATCACCATGCAGTTCCCCCCGAGATCGGTCGTGCGTTATTCGAGGGTCTATATCGGCGAACTATGGGTGAAGCGTAACGGGGAATGGAAGGATCTCCACTATCAGGAAACGCACGTCAAATAGCGTGTCTCGGTTGTTGGTGCGGATTGTTGAGCAGGCACGCGTCGCAAGGGAAGAGTCCAGAAAAATGTTCACTCAGGAATCCCACACTGCCTAGTCGCAGTCCGGAGGCATCGCCATAATTTCGGATTCCGAATCACAAGGCGGTTTTTTCTTCGACGGTTCCAGCAACGCTGGACGCGTGTAGCGGAGCACCCATAACCCTTGATTGTTGGTGAGATAAATCAGACCGTGAGATGCGTCCGGAAGCAGGCTGGTCACGCCGTTGAATTCCTGCAGCGTTTTCGGGTTTCGCGGATCGCTCAGATCCAGCACTCGCACCGTTTCCGTCGGATGAGCGCTGCTGGTTAACGTGTTCGGTTTCTTCTCGGGAGCCTCGGCGATCGCTACGTCGGGACTGACCATCTGCAAATTGCCCGACGTCGTCTGGTTCGGTTCCGCCGTTCGTTTCAGAAGAGAAGGGAATTCTGGCTTGGAGACATCCACGATCATGAAGCCTTGTTTCGAAGCCTGTTGCACGTATAAATAATTCTTCCCCTCGTCTCTCTGCAGCAGCATCTGGCTGCCGGTTGCTTGCGGAAGCGTCAGGTGCGCAATCACCATGGCCGGCACTTCCGTTGGCTTCGGCGGAGTTTGGTCCTTGGCGGCTGCCGGAACGAGAAACGCGACAAGAACGAACAATAGGAAACGACTCTGGCGAACTGCGTTCGAGATCATGACATCACCTGTGAACCTGATAGCAGACAACAATTAACAGTGAGAAGACATTAATTCTCAAGTATCCTCAAAGCCCGGATCATCTCGAATCATCCGGATGATCCGGACAGTGAGGTCAACCTATACCAATCATCATTGTTCCGCAATCACGTCAATGCATCCGTTGGAAGTCTGGGTTCCGCAAATCGCGCCCGCCTGCTGTGGCATGAAGACGTGATTCGTCTTGGGATCGACCGCGATGCTATGCGCGTTGGTGTTGACCGGGAAATTCGCCAGCCACTGGTTCGACCCGGCATCGATCACGCCCATCTGCGGCGGAGACATATCGCGTCCCGCCGTGTAGTACTTGTTGTCTCCAGGGTTGTACCAGATCTCATCGACGCCGCCAGTATTATTGATCGTCGCGAGGATGGCTCCGCTGGTGCCATTGATCACATATTCGTTCGGCGGGAACGCTTCTCCGTCGTGATCCGCGCAGCCGACCAGGAAATTATCTCCCGGCCCTTGCACGATGCTCGTGGGCATGCAGTTCAGCATTGGGAAGCTGTTAATGACGGCCGGTCCGGTCGGATTCTTGGGGTCGATGACGTCGATGCTTCCGACGTTGAGATTCCCCGTGGAATTTGCATTCGTCAACAGGAAGTATCCCGAATTCGGATCCCACGCCTGCGCGCCCAAGCCAGCCGGAGAGATTGAGCCGGCACAGCCAGCGCCCGGATTAAGTTGATTGGCGCAGTACGCTCCCGCGCCTGTAAGGATGGGACCGCGATGGCAAGGAATGGAAGCTGTGCCCGTGATGTATGGCGGAGCTCCCGACATGCCCGCGTTTACCTGTGGGTTCGAAGGGTCAGGGCAGGGAATCCCGGTGTTCAAGCCACCATCGTCAACGATGGCCCCAATATTGTTTTGCGGCGAGCCATCGTAGAAGATCTGGCCGAGGATGCAGGATGGCGCATTGATGGGTCCAAGAGCATTGCCGAGAGGCGGTCCGTAGGGAGTTCCCGGAACCATCGGTTGGCAATTTGAGGTTCGCGCGTTGATCCCGGACACATCAATGAAGGTGATGAAAGGCAATCCCGGATCGCCATTGATCACAGCCAGGATCTGGTCCTTCGCGTCATACGATATTTCATCGGAACGGAGGTCGCCGCAGGTCGGATCCGAGAATGCGCGGCCATTTGCCGAAGCAATGCAACCGCTGATCCCGGTTGTGTTCCCGATTGTACCGGCGGGCTGCCCGGGCCACGGCGCGGAATTACCGTACTCGCCGTCGAAGTCGGGCGACAATCCAGTTGGGATAACCGCAATCACATTGGGCTGAATCGGCGGATTCGCCGTCAGGTTCATGGCGGTCAAATCGAAGACCACGACCGAAGCGCTCGCGTTGCCGACATAAAGTGTGTTGCCGTCGGGAGTCACGACGATTCCGTCGGGGCCAGAGAGTGGGTTCACTCCATTGGCGCGGGCCGCACAACACTGCGCCCCGGTGAATCCGCCAAAGTTCCCATTGGGCCCGAATCCCGGAATCTGGAACGACCCTGTCCTGCATCCAAAGCGCGTCCAGTTACCCAGCACAGATACGATGGGAGGAGGAACTGGATCGGCGCCAACCGCGACGCAGGGGCTCGCGTTGTTTCCAGCTCCCGAAATGCCGTTCATTCCAGCGATGGAATACACTCCCAGGTCGTTTGCCGTGTCGATAACCTGGACGGCAATGCCGATGCGATCCGACACGTAGTCAAGATTATCGTTTCCCGACAATCCGCCGGTCGGCGGCGGCGAAATGAAGCTGATATCGAACGAATTGAACGGGCCGCCCGGTTCACCGGTGGGGTTATGTTCCGGTACGGCAATCACGTCAATGACCCCATAGGCGCCATTCTTGGTGGTGCCGCAAACCGGGCAATTGGGGGTCGAACCGCAACCGCTCGCCAACACGAACAGAGCCACGAGAAGACAAGAGAGAAGAATCCTGGACTTCATCGATTTCCTCCTGCGACCTTCCTCGGAATCTTCGCGGTCATTTTCACTGCGGCCGCGCCGTCCCATCGGAATGCAGTTTCTGATTTCAAACCGCTGATTTTGCGAAGCACAATTCAAGTACTCAAACTTCCTGCCCATTTCCGTTGCTCTAGAATCTGAACTGCAGCCGCTGCAGCACTACGACGTAGTCCTGAGGCAAGGAGCCAATGGTGTTGGGATTCTTCAGGCGATCGACGTCCAGATCGACCACATACTTTACCCAGTAGTTGAGATACCAGTTGAGCCCGAACGTGACCTCGTCGGTGTGATAGTCATACGTGGGCACAAATCCCGGCACGTAATAGTTCAGGAAACTCGTGCCCGGTTCGTGGGCCTGCGCGCCTGTGTATCGAACGGCCACTTCCCACGCTCCCAGACCGCGCGATTGACCGCCCGGAGTGTCCGGTCCGAAGAGGGGATGTTTTACTCGCGGAGTTCCGTTCTCCGGCCGCTTTTCGCCCGTCAGCAGGTAGGTCGCACTCAGGTCCCAAGCTTTGGCGCGGATGCCCGGCAGACTGAGGTATCCCAACCCTCCCTGCTCGTAAGAGCCAATGTTGGTACGGAACATGGCCAGTTGATCGTATTCGCCGCGTACCGCAAAGCTTTTTAAGATGTACGTGAATTCCCCGTTATAGCGCTCAATCGATCCGTTCAACGGGAACTGCGGGAAGAAAGTGTAAGCGCCGTCCGGAAGCGTGCCGTTAAAACTCAAATCACCCGAAAGGGCCCGCGAGCGAGCATGATCCACCGACCCGCCAAATGCGAATTCTCTAAACGGCGAATTCTTCGATTTACGGAAGGGATAAAATCGCAGGCGGCCAATAAACTCAGGTTCATTGGTGGTATTGACCGAGGCATATCCGCGGCCGTTGAACGCTCCCACAAAATACTGGATTACCCCGCCATCGATGTCGCCATGGAGCACGGCGCCCGGACTGCGGTAGGTTGACGCTGCGGACGGATACAACATTGCCTGAAATCCGCGCTCGACAAAATCGAGGTTGGTGTCACCGATCCCCGTTTCCTGTCCGAATGGGGCTTTGAACTGCCCCGCCTGGAATTGAAGCTGTGGCTTGATTCTGACGTTGATGTAGACGTCACGCACTACCGACCCGCTGGTTGCCGCGGCATCCGTGAGCAGTGCAAAGTCAAAGTGCGATCCGTAGCTTCCTTGAAAACCGAAACGCGCATTGCGCAGGACAAACGTGTCGGAGGGAGCGCCGTCACCCTTGTAGGCACGGTAATCGTTGTTCACGTAGCCGTAGGGACTCAACGTGAACTGCCCATCGGGGCTTCGGATGAAGAAGTGTTCACCGTTCCATCCCGCCGTCAGGGGAACATCCTTTTTGGGAGCAGCCGGAGCGGCTTGATTGATCATTGCCGCATCGATTAGCTCAGGTTGCCGCAGAACCGCGTCGGTCAGATGTGGCATTCCAAACTCGTTGTTGTTAGCCGGCTGCACGAGAGCGCTTGGTGCGTTGACGGGCATGACTTGAGCGGCGCCGTTCGCGGCCGCCGTGATCTTGTCCTGGACGAGTTTCTCCACGAGAGCCTTGAGTTCCTCAATGGTTTGGCGTTGGGCCGCAACTTCGCTGCGCAGTTGATTGACCTCGGCCTTGGTGGCGCCCGCGGGGGCCGGTGCCCCGGTCTTGTCGGCCGGTTCTTGACTCTGAGCCAGCAAACCCGAAGTTGCGAAGAAGACCAGAACTAGGAGATAGGTTGGAAGCGAACGCATGGGTTTCCTCTCCGGGGTGATTTTGCGAACACGAGTCTGTGCTCCAGGCATGCCTGCTCTCTGAAAGCGCTGCCTTGTTAGCCTCGGGCCAAGAGCCCAAAAATCTTCAAGATTACATATAAATTCTGTCCGGTACGAAAAGCGGACCAGTTGGGCGGTTTACTACAACGCCGCCCATTCTGTCAAGTAAACTTTTCTTCTCCCCCATGGATCACCGAGAGAATTCTTGTACGCAAGCATCTTTCGGTAAACGAGCGGCTGAGCATTCCAATTTTCATCTTCGAGCGAGTAGTGCTACCAACGCGCTCGATTTCGGACGGGGCCGCCCAGTTAAACGTGCGCCAGTTCTTTTTCTTCTTCCTTTGCAGTGCCCGCGCGATCCACCGATGGAATAACTGCCGGCGCTTCCTTCGTGATTCTGCTTCGAACCAGCGGCCTCAGGATGAAGAGTGAGAAGACCGCCGCCAGACCGCACAACACGGCTGAAATATAGAAGGGCACCGCAAATGAGCCACCGAAGTAAGCAGCCAGAGATGCCGCACCAAACCCGGCAAATACCGAGGCAGCGCCTTTCGACGTGTAGACCATGCCGTAATTGGCAGAGGCATTCCTGGCGCCGAAGAAGTCCCCCGTCGTAGCTGAGAATAGAGAAAATATTTCTCCCCAGAAAAGGAAGACAAACGAGAACAGCACGACAAAAGCGATCGGATGCCCTGCAATCTTTGTTATCGTGTACACCAGTATGGCTTCAACTCCGAAGGTCAGGAACATCGTGTATTCACGTCCCAACCAGTCCGAAACTGTCCCCCATACAATGCGAGAGAAAGCGTTACACAGCGACGTGAGAGTTACGGCCAGGGGGACAAGGGCTAACCCCCACACCTTGGCGTCGCTGACATGGAGGGCCTTGGCAATCTGCGAGAGGTTTGCAGTCGCAATCAGTCCTCCGGCGCACGCGAAGAAAAACATTGCGTACAGCAGATAGAACTCAGGTCTTCTTAGAGTTTGTGCCCAGGTGAAATTCACTTTTGACTGCACCACCGCTTGGTGCAGGTGTTTCGCGCGCTGGTCCCATCCTTTTGGAATCCAGCCCGCAGGGGGATGTTGGAGTACCAAGGCGGCAATAAATGCGATGATGCCCTGGCCCAGTCCCCAAACTGCCATCGCTTTGGCCCATCCCAGGCTGTGGATTGTGCTGGCGATCGGCATTACCGAGAGCGCGGCGCCCCCGCCGAATCCCGCAGCCGTTAGCCCAACTGCCAGTCCGCGCCGGTCTGGGAACCACTTCACGGCGTTCGCAACGCACGAAATGTAAATGATTCCGGCGCCCGTCCCGGCAATCACTCCGTAATAGAGGTACAGTGCTCCGGGAGAATGGGCTAAGGTCCCGCCCAGAATCCATCCGAGCGCGATAAAGACTGCCCCGAACGTCATCAGTTTCCGTATGCCGAATTTGTCGACGAAGTACCCCGCCACCGGCATCGGCCACGTCTCAAACAAAATAAAAGCGGAAAAGATCGCCGCTATTTTTGCGTAAGGCACTCCCGTGAAGGTCAGTTTCATGCCCGGCGTAAATAGCGTGAAGGCATATTGATAATTGGAGATGACGATCATGGCGACGATGCCGCATACCAGCTGTACCCAACGGTTTCCAGCTATGGCACCGTGTGTTTCCTTTGCGATATCCCGTTGATTCGCAGGAACAGATAGGGAATTCATGCCTCGTTCCTCCTTGGCACTGACGCGGTTTCGCTCGAGTGCTGAGGCAGAGCTGGCCCATGCGTGCGAGTCAGTCGCCTCGCAATCCAGACCACGGCTCCGGAGGCTGGAGGGAGACGATCAAGGAAACAGGATTATCAACGGAGATCACGTGCAAACCTGACATCCCCCTTGGTAGTCCTGTGGGTCCGGTCGTCGACCCTGTTTTTCTCCCGGAGATTAGCTCAACAAGAAAGCCGCCCTCTCGTCGAGAAGGCGGCATTTCTATCAGTCTTCAAGGTCCTTCTGGAGCGGAATGATCCCCGGCACCAGCCACTTGTCCCACATTTCATCGATCTTGCCCTGGAAGTAATCGATATCTTCCTCGATGAAGTGTGCGAACCTGCCCTGCTTGAGCAGGTAATCGCGAACCGGCAGCCGTTTGAATCTACCGTTCGCGATGTCCTTGGTCTTGCCATAAAGCTGCAGCTTGCCATTTTCGATCTCGTAGAGAGGGAAAATGCCAGTGTTCACGGCCAGTTCGCCCAGTTGGAAGGAAAGCACCGGATCAAAGTCCCACCCCTTGGGGCAGGGGTTGAGGCAGTGAATGAAGGTGGGTCCGCCGACCGACAGGGCCCGGCGAACGCAGTTCATCGCCTGCAACGGATAGGAAGTAGAAATGGTGCTTACGTACTTCACCGTGGGATGGCCTACTGCCATCAATGGCGCCATATTCTTCTTCCAACGATGATTCATGATGCGCTTCACTTTTCCTGGCGTGCTGAACGAGGTGTTGACGCCATAGGGCGATGTCCCGGAAATCTGGATATCGGTGTTGGCGTACGACTCGTTGTCGTACATCAGGATCAGCAGGTTGTAATCGGGGTGACACATGGTGGCCGAGATGCCATTCAGGCCCATATCGGCACCGCCGCCATCGCCGCAGAACGCGATGACGTTGATGGGCTCATCCTTCATGACGCCCTTGCGCATCTGCACGCGGAATGCAGCCGCCGCTCCCAGCGCGGCCGATCCGGAACTTCCCAGCTGCGTGTGCATCCAGGGCACGCCCCAGGGGGTGGAGTAGTAAGAGGTGTTCGCCACATACATGCAGCCAGTGCTGCCCAGAACGATGGTTCGGGGGCCTGCGGCTTTGGCCATCAACTTCATGACTTGCGCAGACTCGCAGCCCTGACAGGTGCGGTGGCCGGATGTGTAGTATTCCTCATGCGGAACCTTCTTGACTCCCTTGAAGGCTTCCAGGTTTTGCGTCGGTTTCTCGTCTACAAAAGTGCTCATTTGTATATATCCTTTCCGGCTCTGGAACCGCGTCGAAACACGTTATCCCCGCAGCCCGATCCATTGCGTCAGAGGTTGCGCCTTACCTTGTGCGGCCTGAAACACGATGTGGGTCATCGATTCCACGTCGGGCACCGTGATTTCGCGGCCACCCAATCCGCCGATGAAGCCGATGACTGGCGGACGAGTGCTGCTGCTGGAGTACATCGCGGAGCGGACTTCCGTCGCCACCACGCCACTCAGGTCCGGCGAACCGAACGAGAAGTCGCGGTCGATGACGCCAATGGCCTTGAAACGCTCCAGGCACTTTGCAATTTCCGGACCAGCAAACGGCCGGAACCAGCGCAGGCGGACGAAGCCAACTTTTTTGCCTTCCTCGCGCAGTTTGCGAATCGCCACTTTCACCGGCGTGGACATTGTTCCCATGCCTAGCAGTACGACATCCGCATCTTCGGTCATATATTCTTCGAAGAACGGATTGCCATACTTTCGTCCGAACGTCTTCTCGAAGTCGGCATAGACTTCGCGAATCACGTCGCAGGCAACCTCGGTGACCTGGTAGTTCTGCCGCCGAATCTCCGTAACCCAGTCTTCGTTGGCCTGTGGAGCCACTGAAATCACGTTGTCGGGGTGGAGTAATAGACTGCCGCGGTTGTACGGTGGCAGGAACGTCTTCACTTGCTGCGCCGCCGGTATCTTTACCAGGGCCTGCGAGTGAGTAAGGAACGCGCCGTCGCAGCTGATCGCCAGCGGAACCATGATGCGTTTATCTTCCGCTATGCGATAGCTGATCAAGGCCGTGTCCAGGGCTTCCTGCGCGCTGTCGACCCAGGTCAACAGCCATCCCAGATCGCGGACTGCCAGCGCATCGTTGTGTTCCACGCCGAACGCGCCGGGATCGTCAAGCGCCCGGTTGCCCACCATGCACACCATCGGTACGCGCAGGGCCGGACTGACGGTCAATGCTTCCATGGCGTACATCCAGCCCACGCCGCTGGAACCGCAGAACACGCGCGCTCCGCAAACCGACGCGTGCTTCACGATTTCGAATTGAGAATGCTCGCCTTCCGCCACGATGTATTCGCAGTCCATTTCGCCGTCTGCTACCAGTTGGCTGATGTACTGCATGACCGTGTCGTAAGGCCGGATGGGATAGGCCGTGACTACGTCGACGTTCGCCAGTTTGCAGGCAATTGCAATGGCCTCGGCGCCGGTAATCAGGGCTTCCTGTTCGGTGATTTTTTTCTTTTCCTCTACGGGTAATGTCAATGTCGCCATCTTCAATCTCCTTGTGTTCAGGCTTGTCGCCGGGCCACTAGCCTTTGTTCGCGACTTCCAGGGCTTCGGGGACCTGCTCTTGATACTGACCGCGATAACGGAATCCCTTGGACCGCTTTTCGATTGGTTCAGCTTTCTCGATCGTGGCTTCCAGCCATTTCAGGTAGGCGTCTTTGTCTTTCTTGAACGCCGCCCACTGGCTGTCGTTGCCGTGGAATTCGGATTCGTTGACCATGGTGACGCAATCCTTCACCGGGCAAACGTCCTCGCAAATGCCGCAGCCGCAGCACGATTCGAGATTGGCGTCGTAGGTTCCATCCGGTGTAATGTCGAACGACGCATCCGGACAATTGAGCCAGCACAGCGTGCACTTGGTGCAGGTTGAGAAGTTCACAACCGGCCGTTCGGTGCGCGTCGAATATTTCTTGAACAACTCGTTGCGGCCTGGCCGGAAGCCGCCGACCTGTCCGGTCACCGGATCAGCATAGGGACCGCCTTGCTCCTGGCCTTTAATGGAAACCCCGCCGCGCATATTCTGCCAACCGGGCAGCGCGAACTTGAACAGCTCCTCGGCATTGCCTTCTCCGGCTTTCACATCGAGCGTCGCAAAGCGCTCAAAGGCGTTGCGCGCGGACGTCACTTTCAACGGGCTCTTCAGCTTTTCGTTGATAAACTGCTCGACCGACTTGAAGCTGAACAGTTGTGGCAACGCCTTGGCGATTGAGCCAAGGACGCGCACGTCGGTGTGATCATCCTTGAATACCCACATGCCCGAGAAACTGGCAATGCCTTTCAGGATGGCAAGTTTGTAGGGCTGCTCCCGGCGATGAATATTCTTAAGCAGATCCGGCGCGCCTTCCATGGAAACGACGATGAGCGTGTGTTCCGGTTTGAGAGCGCGATGGACCGGCTGCAGGCCGTACCATGCCCATGATTCCGCTCCCTTGCAGAGCGTGTCATCGAGCACGATGGTCAAATCCACCTGCTTGGGTTCGTATTGCGCCATTCCGGCTTCGAGCGTCTGCTCGTCGTCGGCCACGATCGCGAAACTCTTTGCAGGAATTCCATTGCGTTCCGGAGCATCTCCATAACGGCCAAAGGAAATACCCAGTTTGCCTTCGTTGTGCGCAGCCAGGACAATGTCACGCGTTATGTTCTTGGCCAGAGTCTTTTGAAAGACTCCTCGATAAACAACTTCAACTGCCAAAAGTTGACCCATCTGGCAACCTCCATTCCCTTCCTTACAGCTTGTTCAAGACAATCTTTGTGATCTCCGATAGGTGCCGGCGCATGGCCCCCTCGGCCGCATCCCCATCGCCGTCTTTAAGAGCCGCAAGAATTCGGCGATGTCCGGCCAGCGACTTCTGCCGGCGTCCTCCCACCTGCAGTGAGCGTGCCCGGGTTTCATGCAACAGGTCCATCAGCACGTGCACCAGTTTCAGCATCACGGTGTTATCCGCCGCGACCGCGATCGTGTAATGGAAACTGGAATCTTCTTCGGTCGTGAGCTCGCCCTGGCTTACCTTTTCTTCTTGCCTCCGCAGGATCGCCTCAAGTTTCGCGAGGTGCTCGCGCGAGGCGTGCAGCGCGGCTCGCCGCGCTAGCGCTGGTTCGATGATGTTGCGGACATCCAGAAGGTCGTCGATCACTTTTCGCTTCTGGAGCAGGGCATTCGCCACGGGGTTGGCGACCGCGTCCGAGGAAAGCTCCCGCACCACCGTGCCAACTCCCTGCCTCGGTTCGAGCAGGCCCACGGCTTCCAGGCTGCGAATGGCATCGCGGATCGAACTGCGGCTCACACCAAACCTGCGCACCAGCTCGCGTTCGGGGGGAAGCATGTCGCCTGGTTTGAGTTTGTCGACGATGCGCGCTTGCAGTTGCCGGGCGACTTCGGTGTAGACCCGGTTTCTGGGGATCGTTTCCAATTCGAGCTTCGCTGGGATGCTGGCGCTCACTGGAGCCACTGGTCTGATGACTGACCTTAGACAAAAGTCATTTCATTCTTTTTGAGAAATGACTGCAGTGATAAGTGTCACGCTTCCGCGTGATAAGAAATGGGTAGCGACTTACTCGCGGAGGGAAGGAAATATTTGTGACTGTGAAATTTTCGAACTCGCAGATGACAAGCGGGAAGCGCCATTTGGGCGCCGATATCTCGCCGGCTGAGATGGGTTCACACTGCCATACAGACACGAGCGGGTTTGCCGGACAAGTCATCGGTCTTCCAGTTGAAGACCGGGTCGAGTCCCGCGGATTTCAATTTCTCTGAATAGACCGGAGCGTCATACGAGTTTGCCGCGAACTGGCATCCGCCATGGTGCAGTGAATAACCGCCGGGGGTGGTCGAACAGTTCAGCGTAAAAAGACAACCGCCGCCGGCAGCCAGTTCGACGCAGACCTCCCAGTCTTCACGAGTGCTGACAAAAGGCACGGTAGTTGGCGAGAAAATATTGTGCAGCGCAATCGTTGCTTCAAACTCTTGCCGGGTTGGTGTGAAAGGCGAATCGTGGAGAAAAGCTCCAGGCGCGCTCTTAAGACGCGGAGTCCCGAGAATCGTGGCGCCCTGCCCGTAGTTCTTTCGCAGGTATTCCTCGTGCAGCATGAGCATCGCCCAGTCCCGCCGCCAGTCCGACAAGCCCGACAGCACCCCGATTCCCACGCGCTCCACACCGGCCGCCAGCATGGCTTCATAGGCGTCGAGCCGGTAATCGAAATTGGTCTTCTTTGTCTTGCCCGGATGCAGCGCGGCATATCGGGATCTGTCGTAAGTCTCTTGCCACAGCACCGACCAGCACAGCCCTGCATCCACCAGTTGCCGATATTCCTTTTCCTCGAAAGCCTCGCTGCTGATTCCTACGAGCCCGCCTCCATGCTGCTGGAGCACGCGCCGTAGCGCTTCGACGTGACGGCACATTGCATCGACCCGCATCCGCGGGTCGGTTGCGTACACCAGTTCGAGAACCCTCTGTCCTTTTTCTTCGATCAGGTAGCGCGCTTCTTTCTCCAATTCGTCATCGCTCAATCGCCGCCGCTCGACTCCGACACCTTGATTGCCAGCTCGGAAGTTGCAGTAAAAGCACTGCTCCTCGCAGATGCTGGTCACATAAATCGGAGCAATGACGAACACCTGCCCGCCGTAAAGTGCAGACTTAACCCTGGCGGCGCCGCCAATGATGGCCGAATCCAATTCGCCGCGTTCTCCAAATCCCTCGCTCCATAAAACGGGCGCGAAGTCGGAAGCCACGGTTGGCTCGAGCGAGTCCAGAGGCTTTGGGCGAGTGCGAGAAAGTTCCGATACCTGCTGCCAGACGGATTCGTACCGATCAGAGAACATGATGCCCCCTGATAAAACGATACCCACGGTTGACACGCAAGGCCGTGACAATCAGCACGGGCTTCTGTGATCAATGTCCCAGGACGGAAAGTTGCGCCGGGAATTTCTCTGCGATCGCAAGCATGATGCACAGCGCGACGCCTTCGGCGGCCTGTGCAATTTCGGACAATTCCGGAAAAGTTGGCGCGATCCGAATCGTACGATCGTCTGGATCTTTCCCATAGGGATGAGTCGCTCCGGCAGGTGTAAGTTCGATCCCGGCATCCTTAGCGAGCGCGACAACGCGCTTCGCGCAGCCTTCGGGCACGTCAAGAGCGATGAAGTAGCCGCCCTTGGGCCGTGTCCACGTGACGCTGGGCAGCCGGGTGAGTTTCTCATCGAAGACTTCGAGCACCTTCTGGAATTTTGGCGCGATCAGCGTCCTATGCTTCTCCATCAACTGCAGGATTCCGTCCGCGTTCTTCAGGAAGCGGACGTGGCGCAACTGGTTGACCTTGTCGGGACCGATCGTGCGCGGAGTCAGCCTTGCGAGAAGCCACTTCCCGTTATCTTTCGACGAAGCAAATAATGCCAGCCCCGCGCCTGCCAAAGTGATCTTGGAAGTTGAGGCGAATATAAAGGGACGGTTGGGGTTCCCATGACGCGCGCACAGGTCAACAATGTTCGCGATCTCGACGCGCTCAGATGACAGGTGATGAGCTGCATAAGCATTGTCCCAGTAGAGTCGGAAGTCTGGCGCCGCGGTCTTCATCGCCGCCAGACGCTCAATTACCACGTCTGAATACACTGTGCCCGTTGGATTGCTGTACTTGGGCATGCACCACATCGCCCTGATGGATGGATCGTGTGCCACCAGTCGCTCGACCTGGTCCATGTCCGGGCCATCTGCTTTCAGCGGTACCGTCACCATCCGGATGCCGTAGTCTTCGCAGATTCTGAAATGGCGGTCATAGCCGGGAACCGGGCATAGGAATGCAATCTCTCCCGCCTTCGACCAGGGCACGGCGCTATCGCATGTGCCGTGCAATAAGGAGTACACCACCATGTCGTGCATCAAGGCCAGGCTGGAGTTGTTGGCCACGAACACCTGTTCCGCCGTCGCTCCCATCATGCCGGAGAACAATCTTCGCGCTTCCACCAGTCCCTGAAGTCCGCCATAGTTGCGGCAATCGGTCGATCCTTCCGCGATGTAGTCGGCGGATCCCGGAAGCGACAACAGTTCAGCGCCCAGATCCAGTTGCGCCGAAGACGGCTTGCCGCGCGTCAGATTGAGTTTGAGACCCTTTGCTTTGAACGCTGCGTAGTTTTCCTGGACCTGTTGAATGACTTGGGAGATGTCAGGCGAACTCGGTTTGGTGACGTCTGTCATGGGAAAGTAAGGATCCTCTTTTATGCTTTGTGGCGCTGATGACCTCAGCGAAAATCCGTCCTGCTTTCACTATTATCATCGATTTTGTTTTGACTGGACCTGTCAAACAAAGGGCACGGCCAAAGCCGTGCCCTTCTTGCATATTTGTGACAAGTTGTCAGTCGCCAACCGTCTCTGCGGGTTTTTGCTCGGTCCAGGGAAGAACTTCATTCTCCTGTGCGTCGACGACCGCGAGTGCGGTTACGTTCACAATCTCCTCCACTTCCGTGTCTCGTGGAACGACGTGAACAGGCTTGTTCATGCCCATCAGTATCGGCCCCAGAGTCTGCCCGCCGCCGAGCTTGGAAAGCAGCTTGTAGGCAATATTGGCCGACCCCAGATCGGGGAAGATCAATACGTTGGCTCCGCCCTTGAGCGTGCTGAACGGATAGTTCTTCTCCAGCGCTTCGGCTGAGACCGCCACATCGGCCATCACTTCGCCATCGACAATCAGCGTCGGGTCGGCTTTGTGGAGCAGTGCCACTGCCTTGCGCACCTTCTCGCACTGCGGATGCTGCGTGCTTCCGAAGTTCGAGAACGAGAGCATCGCCACCCGCGGCGTGAGGTCGAACCGCCGCGCGGTTTGCGCCGCGCACAGGGCGATCTCGACCAGGTCTTCCGCCGTCGGGTCGATGTTCACACTCGGATCGGCCAGCAGGTAGAGCTTTCCCGCGCGCGTGATCATCAGGTAGCAGCCTGACACTCGGCGCAATCCTTCATGCGTGCCGATGATCTGCAGGGCCGGCCGGATCGTCTCCGGGAAGTGCTGGCTGACGCCCGAGACCAGCGCGTCAGCTTCGCCCATCCGGACCATCATCGAGCCAAACACGTTGTGATCTTTCATCATCGCGCGTGCTTCTGTAAGCGTCACGCCCCGCCGCTGCCGTATACGGAACAGCTCCTGGATGTACGACTCGCGCAACGGAGACGTCACAGGATCGATCACCGTAGCTCCCTCGAGGTCCAGACCCAGAGCTTTCGCTCCGCTCTGAATCAAGGTCGGGTCACCCAGCAGGATCGGCTGAGCGATCTTCTCCTCCAGTACGTTGTGGGCGGTTCGCAGGATTTTCTCATGCTCGCCCTCCGGGAATACCACCCGCTTCGGCTTCGCTTGCGCCTTCTGAATCAGGGTGTGCGCGATCTCGTGCGCTTTGCCCAGACGCCGTTCCAGTTGGTCGCGGTACACATCCATTGCGATCGGATTCCGTGCCACTCCCGTTCGAATGGCGGCTTCGGCCACCGCCGAGGCCTCCCAGATCAGAACGCGCGGATCAAACGGCTTCGGAATCAGGTAATCGGGACCAAACTGCAACCGCTCCACACCATAGGCGCGGCACACTGAGTCCGGCACATCTTCTTTGGCGAGTGCTGCCAGCGCGCGCGTGGCCGCCAGCTTCATCTCATCGTTGATGGCGGTAGCGTGTACGTCCAGCGCCCCGCGGAAAATAAACGGGAAGCCAAGAACGTTATTCACCATATTCGGATAATCCGCGCGGCCGGTGCACATCAGAACGTCCTTGCGCGCTGCCCGTGCGTCTTCGTACGTGATCTCCGGATCGGGGTTGGCCATCGCGATCACAATCGGTTTCGGCGCCATCGATTTCACCATCTCCGGAGTGAATGCGCCCTTCACCGACAAGCCCACCAGCATGTCCGAACCTTCGACCACTTCCGCCAGCGTCCGCAGCTTGCTCTTCTGTGCGAAGCGCTGCTTGTAGGGATTCATGCCTTCCGTGCGTCCGTCGTAAACCAAGCCTTTCGTATCGACCAGGAAGATGTTCTCGCGCTTCACGCCCAACCGCACGTAATGCTCGGCGGATGCGATTCCCGAAGCGCCCGCCCCGTTGAACACGACTTTGATCTTTGAAATATCCTTGCCCACAATCTCCAGCGCATTCAGCAACGCCGCGCCCGTGATAATCGCAGTCCCGTGCTGGTCGTCATGGAACACCGGAATATTCATCGTTTTCTTCAACGTCTCTTCGATGTAGAAGCATTCCGGCGCCTTGATGTCCTCCAAATTGATGCCGCCAAACGTGGGCTCCAGCAACTGGCAGACTTTGATGACTTCGTCGGGATCGTGGCTGTTGATTTCCAGATCGAAAACGTCGACGTCAGCGAAGCGCTTGAAGAGCACCGCTTTGCCTTCCATGACCGGCTTGCCGGCCAGTGCCCCGATATCGCCCAGGCCGAGCACTGCAGTGCCGTTGGTGACGACCGCGACCAGGTTGGCCCGGCCCGTGTATTTGAAGGCGTCGAGTGGATTGTTGTGGATCTCCAGGCAAGGCTGGGCGACGCCTGGCGTGTAAGCCATGCTCAAGTCGCGCTGGGTACGGCACGGTTTCGTGGGAGAGATCTCGATCTTTCCCGGACGGCCGCTCGAGTGGTAATCGAGGGCTTGCTGCTTTGTAACCGCCATAATGTCTCCTTCATTCGCTACTGCAAGATCGAGCAGATTTCGTGGCCGCGCCGGTTCCCCAAAGTGCCGTTTCCAAACAGCGACGTCCTGCCTTCGGACTTGGGAATCGCGTACGTTACCAGAAAGCATTCTTTCCCAGAACCGGGCGAAGAGATGTGATCTCCGACGGGTCGGGATGTGATTTGCGTCATGTTAAGGGGATGCGATCTTAATGCCTGGAAAATTGGCGTTCGGATCGATAAGGGGCGCAATCCAGTATGCGGCTTGCGGCCAAATCGAAAAACCCCTTTATCGGTGCCTGTAGAGAGAAGAGAACGAGGATATGGTGGAGGCGGCGGGAGTCGAACCCGCGTCCGAAAATGTTACTAGCTAGGAGAACTACATGCTTATTCCGTTCATGCCTTGGGCATTACCCCAAGACGTTCGCGGCGCCTGCTCAGAACGGGCAAGAAACAGTCGTCGCTAGCCTGAGATCTTAGCCTCCCGTCCCAGACGTAGGCGGGAAGAGCAGCCCTCTGTGCGACGCTCTTTCACAGCCCAAGGGCAAAGCTGCGGAGAGCGGCTGCCTAACTAATTAGGCTGCGTATGCCATTTGTTGATTGGCAATTATCATTTTGCACGCGATTAACGGGTGTGTGCACCACGGCATGCCTCCTGGCCGCAAGCATCTCCGTCGAATCCGGGACGCCCCCACTTGGGGAATGAGCCAGCAAAGAACTGTGTTTAGTCTACCACTTTGAATCGATCTCTGGGCTCGGCTCTCGGCTCAGGGCCCTCGGCTTTTGGCCTGAGTTCCCGATCTACCCTGTCAGGGATGCTCCCGGTCCGTACTGTGCCCCCCCTCCCCCGGTATATTAGAATCAAGACTTTACTCGACATTTCCTTTCAAAGTATTGAATCATAACAAGTTATACGCAAAGTATTGATTGCATGATGGTTAGAGTTCAAAATTCCAGCATTTTCGAGCAAATCCTTCCAAAGTATTCAAAACAATATGTTTACATTAAGTCATTGATTGCAGGCCATTTATTGTCTTGATTCCATAGTGCTACTTGGCTTCCCTTAGCGGCTTGTTACGCCTGGTCCTGGTATTCAAGGTATTCAAGGCGCGGTGAGATCGGCGCACCCCGACCCTTAATTCGATGAGAGCCTGGTTTGGTTTCTAAGTCAACCCTTAATGTGGGAATCGACGGGCATGCGGGAATAGCCAACTCTCCGCGCGCTAGGTGATGTCGATGGTGGCAGTTGCGAATTTGGTTTTGTCGGTGACGGAGGTTGCGGTCACGGTTACGCTTCCCCCGGTCGGAGCGGTGGCGGGCGCGGTATAAGTGGTGGGAGTGGTGCTGGGTGTAGTCGCGGGACTGAAGGCTCCGCAGGGAGTGTTGCTGCAGGTGACCGACCAGGTTACGCCAGCGTTCTGGTTGTCGTTAGCGACGGTGGCGGCGATTCCGACGGTGGCGGAGGGGGCCATCGAACCCGGTGGCGTGAAGCCGGTGGTGAATGTGACCGCGATGGGAACGACCGAGGATCTTTGCGTGCCACAGGCGGTCAGAACCAGGACCAAAATGATGGCGGTGAGAGCGAAAGTGGGAATGAATCCGGCGAGCGTAAACTTGGCGAATTTCATAAAGGTGTCGGACGGGCCACAGCCGTGGCGAGAAAAGTCCGAACGAACCCGGCAATCTATCGAAACATCGCAGTCTAGCATGTTGATTACGCCCTTTGCTATTACCCCATCCTTGTCACTAAATTGTAAAATTCTTGTCGCTTTCCCCACCGAATCGGCATGAATAAGCTGATTCACCGCTAGAGTTTTAGGGGTATGATACTGGCCTGTGGGTCGGGGCGGGGAGCGGCAAATTTGCTGAAAATGAATGGGTCGGAGTCCGCAGTCATGGACATAGTTGCGCCTACCGGTGAAAAAATACTGGTGATTGAGGATGACCGCGCTGTGCAGAAAGCACTGCGGCGGTTATTCGAGGGCGAAGGTTTCACGGTGGAGGTTGCGGGAACGGGTCCGGAAGGGCTGGCGATGTTTCGCGCGGCTCCCCCGGCGGCGCTGGTGCTCGACCTTAGCCTGCCGGGAACTCCGGGGCAGGACGTGTGCCGGGCGATTAACCAGGCTGCGCCGTCGCTGCCGATCATTATTCTAAGCGCGCGGACGGAAGTGATGGATAAAGTGCTGCTGCTGGAACTGGGCGCGCACGACTACGTGACGAAACCGTTCAGCCCGCGCGAACTGCTGGCGCGGGTGCGCACGGCGATGCGGCGGCGGGCGGCGCAGGGTCCGGCGGCTGACAAGTTCACGTTTGGCGATGTAGAAGTGGATTTCACGCGGATGGAATTGCGACGGGGCGGGGACGTTGTACCGATGACATCGCAGGAGTTCAAGCTTCTGAAGTTCATGATCCAGAATGCGGAGCGCGTGCTCTCCCGGGAGGAGTTGCTGAACCAGGTGTGGGGGTACCGACATTATCCCAGTACGCGGACCGTGGATAACCATATCTTGAGACTGCGGCAGAAACTGGAGAAAGACGGCGCGAACCCGGTCCATTTCCGCACGGTTCACAGCGCGGGATACAAGTTTGTGCCGTAGGGCTGCTGCGAGCGGCTAGCTGCTAGCCACGAGCCGCTCGTTTCTAGTTCGCGCGCTTCATTCGCTGGCCGGGACTTCATCGGTTTCCTGCTTGCGCTGGGATTCGTGACATCCCCCACGGTCACGGAAATAAACGGTCACGGACATAAATCGTTTTCCTGGAGGAGATGCTTTGGCTTCGAGAATGGGACACGAACAACCGCGGTCTTTTGGTTACTCGTGGCTCGCAGCTCGAAGCTCGTAGCTTTTTTTCATGAACGGTATCCGGCTACGAACTAAATTCCTGCTGTCGATGGTGGCGGTGTCGGCGACGCTGACCTTCGCGACCCTGCTGGCGGTGGAGCACGCGGTGCAGCGGCAGGCGCGGGTGGGGATCGAGCGGGACCTGCAGAATTCGGTTTCCGCATTCCGTAATTTCCAGACACAAAGAGAGTGGACGCTGGAGCGGTCGGTGGCGCTGCTGGCCGATCTGCCGACGGTGCGCGCGATGATGACGACGCGCGACTCGGCGACGATCCAGGATGCGTCGCGCGACCTGTGGCACCTGGCAGGCAGCGATCTGTTGATCCTGGCGGACGGCTCGGAAAGAGTGGTGGCCCTGCAGGCGGCGGCACGGGAGATCACGATCCGGCAAGGCCAGGAGTTTTTCTCGCAAATCGTGTCCCACGAGGAGACCCGTCACTGGTGGTACGTGGACGGACATCTGTATGAAGTTTTTCTGGAAGACATCTATTTTGGCCCGGTGTCGGACCAGCGCGTGCTGGGATACCTGGTGCTGGGGTACGAGATCGATGACCGGCTGGCGCGCGATGTAAGCGGGATTTCGGCGAGCGAGGTGGCGTTCCGGTACGAAGATGCGATTGTGCGAAGCACGCTGAAGCCGGCCCAGGAAGCGGAGTTCCTGCGGGTATCGACGAAGCTGGGAGCGGAGGGCACGACGGAGCCGGTGCAGATCCGGCTGGGCGAGGAGACTTTTCTGGCGACTTCGGTCAACCTGCGTTCTCCGGGTGCGCAGGCGTTGAATCTGTGGGTGCTGAAGTCACTCGATCAGGAAACAGCATTCCTGAGGAATCTGAACGAACTGCTGCTGGCGCTGGGGCTGACGGCTGTGCTGGCGGGAAGCGTGCTGGTTTTTCTGATCTCGCATACGTTTACGCGTCCGCTCGACAACCTGGTTGCGGGTGTGCGGGCGCTGGAGCGGGGGGATTATGCGTATCCGCTGGAGGCGCGGGGCGGGGACGAAGTGGCGGAGGTGACGCGGACATTTGGCCGAATGCGCGAGAGCCTGCAGAAGACGCAGCGGGAGTTGCTGGATGCGGAACGGCTGGCGACGATCGGGCGGATGGCGAGTTCAATTTCGCACGATCTGCGGCACTCGCTGGCGGCGATGATGGCGAACGCCGAGTTTTTGTGCGAGAGCAAGCTGACGGGGGCGGAGCGGGAAGAGCTGTATGGGGAGATTCGCGTGGCGGTCGACCAGATGACGGACCTGATCGAATCCCTGCTGGAATTTTCGCGGACGCGGGAATCGTTGCGTCCCTCCTATGGCGACGTGCGCTCGGTAGTGGATCGGGCGGTGCAGGGAGTGAGGGCGCATCCGGAGTTTCAGCGCGTCCGAATAAAGATAACGAGCGATGGAGTGACGGAAGGATGGTTCGATTTCAAGAAGCTGGAGCGGGCGCTGCTGAATCTGCTGCTGAACGCGTGCGAGGCAGTGCCCGCGGAATCGGGCAAGATCGAGATCGGATTGCGGCGCGTGGGTGGGAACCTGGAGATCCGCGTCGAGGACAATGGGCCGGGAATCGCGGAGGCGGTGCGCGCGAAAGTGTTCGATCCGTTTGTGAGCCATGGCAAGGAAAACGGGACGGGGATGGGGCTCACGGTGGTGCAGAAGATTCTGCAGGATCACGGCGGGGACGTGACGATCGAGCAGACATCGGCCGCGGGAACGACATTCCTGGTGAACGTACCTTTAAGTCCTGCCGCGGAGAATGTGCTGGCGAGCAGGCATGCCAACCAGGGAAACTCCGGCTAAGAGCAGGCTGCCGACGAGATGGGAAATGCGGACGGCAGCAGCGCGAATCTATTTGGGGGGCTTACCGGCACGAGCGGGAGTCGTGCCAACGTGCGTTTGGAGTGAAGCAGCGAGCTGGTGTGGCGTTCCAGAAATGCGGGGCGGGAGTGGACCATGAATTTCGAGGAGGGGCAGGGGTCCTTCGACTCCGCGAGAGCCTCACTTTGTGAGGCTTTCGCTTCGCTCAGGAAGACCTCGGGGGTTTTAGCGGTAGGCCGCTCTGTCTCCGCTCAGGAAGACGTTGGGTGGTTGTAGCGGTGGGCGAGCGGGTGTGCGACCGATGTTGGGCGGGGGGAGCGTATGACCGGTGAATGCAGGTTCGATTTCTTGCGGCGGGTGAGATTTGCCAAGGTGGGCTCACGACGGTCGCGGGCGGAGGGTGTGCTGTGGCTGGTCCTGTTGAGCACGACCACGTGGAGTGCGGTGGGGTGGGCGCAGGAGACGGCATCCGCAGCGGCGAGCAGAAGCGAGGCCATGCCGGCAGCGGTGGTCAACGACGCGATCCGGGCGCTGAGCGAGCAGGTGCGGGAGCTGCGCGAGACGGTCACGGAACTGCGCCGGGACTCGCAGCAGGCGCGCGTGGAAACGCGGGAGCTGCAGCGGGAGATCGACGAACTGCGCGCTGCCGGCGCGGAGCGAAAAGCGGTGGTGATGGAAGCGGTGGCGCGGACGGGATCGGACGGGGCGACCGGAAAATTGGAGGGCGACCATCGGTTGCAGGCGGACAGGCGTTTGCCGGCTGGCGCTCAGCGCGGTAACGATCCGCAGAATGACGATCCGACGGGCGTGGCCCAGGAGCAGCCGAAGATGTCGGGACGCGCGGCCAGCCTGGAAGAAGAATATGAGCTGTTGAGCGGGAAGGTGGACGATCAGTATCAGACGAAGGTGGAGAGCGCGTCGAAATACCGGATGCGGATTTCGGGCATCGTGCTTATGAACCTGTTCAGCAATCAGGGGACGGTGGACAATCCGGACCTGCCGCTGCTGGCTTATGCACGGCAGCCGGGCGATTCGGGCGGGACGTTTGGGGCGACGCTGCGGCAGTCCGAGATTGGGTTTGAAGTGTTCGGTCCGCGCGTGGCCGGGGCTCGGACCCGAGCCGACCTGCAGGTTGATCTGGCGGGCGGATTTCCGGCGGTGCCGAACGGGATCGACTCGGGGCTGATGCGGCTGCGCACGGCGACCATGCGGATGGACTGGGAAAATACGTCGGTGGTAGTGGGGCAGGACGGGATCTTCTTTTCGCCGGAGTCGCCGACATCGTTTGCGACGTTGGCGGAGCCGGCACTTTCCTATGCGGGAAACCTGTGGAGCTGGGTGCCGCAGATACGGGTGGAGCATCGGGTGGCGCTGGGGGAGAATTCGAGCCTGCTTTTTCAGGGAGGAATACTGGATCCGGTGAGCGGGGAGGTGCCGTCTTCAAGTTCGTACCCGCAGGCGGGTCCGGGAGAAGCGTCTCGGCAGCCTGCTTATGGGACGCGGGTAGCATGGACGAGGAATTTTTTCGGGCAGCCGCTGCGGGTGGGAGCGGGTGGATTTTACAGCCGGCAGGATTACGGGTTCGGACGAAACGTGGATGCTTGGGCGGGGGTGAGCGATCTGGAAGTGCCGCTGGGAGCGAAGTTTGCGGTGAGCGGAAAATTTTATCGCGGGCGCGGGCTGGGCGGGTTGTATGGCGGACTGGGGCAGAGCGTGCTTTTCAGCGGGAACGAAACGGGAGCGTCTTATACGGAGTTGATCGGGCTGAATACGGTGGGCGGGTGGGCGCAGTTGAAGTATCGTCCGCGGGCGAAATCCTTATGCGCGGGATCTGGAATATTTTCCGTATCCATATTCTTATGGAGGTGCGGCGCTGGCGCGGAATCATTCGGGATTTGCGAATGTGATTTATCGTCCGCGATCGGATTTGCTGTTTTCGGCGGAATACCGGCGGATTATGACAGGGACGATTTCGAATGGCGGAAATAGCGCGGGACACTTGAACCTGATGATGGGAGTTTTGTTCTGAGGATGCGAGAGGTTGAGCGCGCGAGATCTCGGTCGTCCCTCCGGGACTTGATCACCAGAGATGCTGTATTCCCGGCGCTGAAGCGCCGGGCTACTATCGGTCGTCCCTTCGGGACTCAGGCTTCGTGTTGTGGCGGCGGGGCCGGTTTGTTGCCCTGGACGGCGGGGGCGGGTCGCCCCCCGGAATGCCGGCGGGTCGCCGGCGCTACGGTCAAATCCATGCGGAGAAGATGTCTGACGGGTGCGCTGGCGTTGTGGCTGTGCGCGGCGGGAGTATGCTTTCCCACGCGCGCGGAAACGTTGGGCCCGCAAACCACTACCGTCCGCGGCCGTGTGGAAGCGGCGCAGGAAGGGAAGCCAGAGGGAAGAAAATCTGGCGCGAGTAAGGGGCCGCGGCGCGCGACTCCAGCTACCGTGGTGTGGCTGACGGCTGCTCCCGGGAGTGGAGTGGAACTGGTCCCCCCGACGCCGGGCGCGAGTCCAAATCCCCGGCTGTCGCAAAAGAACAAGAGCTTCGAGCCGCATTTGCTGGTGGTTCCGGCTGGGTCGATCGTGGAGTTCCCGAATCGCGATCCTTTCTTTCACAATGTTTTTTCGCTGTTCGAAGGGAAAAGGTTCGACCTCGGGCTGTACGAGGCGGGGACGACGCGCATGGTGCATTTTGATCGTCCCGGGATCAGCTACATTTTCTGCAATATTCATCCGGAGATGAGCGCGGTGGTAATCACGATGGGCACTCCTCTTTATGCGATCGCCAGTGAAGACGGGCAGGTGAGCATCGCGAATGTGCCCGTTGGGCGTTACATGATGCACGTGTGGAGCGAGGGGATGGGTCCGGAGAACGAGAAGCCGTTGACGCGCGAGATCACGGTTGGGGAGAATGCCACTTCGCTGGGCGTGATTCGCGTGCCGGAGGCGAACGGGCATCGCATGGCGCACAAGAACAAGTATGGGCGGGATTACGACCAGGCGACTCCGGACGG
>JBEKOW010000020.1:0-36478 GCA_049521375.1 Terriglobales bacterium | reverse complement strand
AAATCCACCGAACTATTCTTCATCATGCGCGACCCGACGAGCAAGACAACCACCTACGGCGCGGGACGCTTTTTGTACACCAGCCTTCCCGATCACGGAGTCGCGGAGCCAGGAGAACTTTGGCTCGACTTTAATCGCCTGGTGAATCCACCGTGCGCCTTTACGGCCTATGCAACCTGTCCGTTGCCGCCGCCCCAGAACCGGCTGTCCATCGCGATTCCCGCCGGCGAGCAGAGATATCACGATTAAATTAACCATTGCTTAGAAACTCAGATTGGATGCCCGTGTTTAAGGGCCAACAGAAGAGGTACTGTACATGCCTCTCGGTATGAAACGGATTGCACCAACTTGCTCAATTTCACTGGTCTTCTTGAGCAAGGAGTTTGTTATCTGACAGTTACGTCGTGATCCCGGTGGCAGGCAAGCTGCATGGTTGGGGGCGGGGGTGCTGGTATCCATGGGGAGACTGCAATCTGGCCTTTTGCTGTTTGAAACTTCGCAAGGAGTGGTGCAGGTGGAACCTGCTTTCAAAGAACGCCTTACTCTCCTCTGGACCTTCCGCAATTTTCGCCGGCTCTCGCCCGTCCTCCTGAACTCGCGCGAAAACCTGCTGGTCAATTCGCTTTATCACAGCCACCCGCGCGCGAAGTCGACCCTCTATGACCCAGCGGTCGTCATCGGCGTGGTTGAAGATTTCGTACCGATGGCAGAAATCGCTGTTCCCAATCCCATTCCTGAAAAGATCGTTCTTGAAAAGCCCGTTGCCCAGAACATTCCGGCTCTGCAGATCGTTCCCGAGCAGTTGGTCGCTTTGAAGATGGATGTGCCGCCAGCTCCGAAGAAGGAGCGTCAGCGAAAAATGGCAAAAGCGCGGACGAAAGTTCCGGCGCGCACCCCGGAGAATACGCCGCGACTCGAACGCTCCCATCCGGCCACGCCCGGACTTGCTTCCTTCAGTCTTGCCATCTCCCGGCGAATGATGGCTCGGCTGGCAACCGCAGTCGGCGCTCTCTCGCTCTGCGCCCTCTCTGTCGTTGCGTGGCATCGAATCGAAGCTGTGCCCAACTCGCAAGCTCAGAGTCGTCCGCAGCTCGAGCAGGTCAGCGCGACTACGCTTTCCGGCGCTCCTATCGTGCATACCGCTGCAATTTCATCCGCTCCCGCCGCGGCGCTCGTTGCGGATCCGGATGCTCCTATTGAGCGAACATCGTTTCCCGCTGCCATTCCAACCGCGACTCCCGCCATAGCCGCTCCCGCCGAGCCAACCCCGGTTGCGGCAATTCCGGCGGCAGCCGCCAAAACGGCAGTGCCAGAGCCGAAGCCAAGACCTCGCGTTCACAATGTTTCGACCCGCGTCCTGCCGTTCTCCGGCGAGGACAGCGGCATCCAGGCAACCCGTCCGCCTTTGCGCTACGTATATCCGGATTATTCGGACCTTCAAGCGAGAGGAGTTGTCACCTTGCAGGCAGAACTCGATGCTGAGGGCAAAGTTCGAGTGGTGAAGGTCGTCAAAGGGAACCGTGAGTTGGCCGAGGCTGCAGTTCGCGCCGTTCGCCAATGGCGCTACCGCCCTTACTTAAGAGATGGCCGCCCGGTCGCGACCGAAACCAACATCCTGATTTCGTTTCTCTCCAGCGACGCCGTTTCGATGAGCTTTCCGCCCAGCCTCCCGGCAACCCGCTAGTCGTAACCGGCCGGCCGCCCGGCACAAGAGCCCAACAGAAAGATGCGGGAATCCGCCGGCAGATGCTTTACGCCGGAACCAACGCCATGATTTCCTTTTCTATGGTGCCCGCCCGGGAGAAATTGGCGAGTTTAATCAGTAGAGCATGGGTGACTTCCTGCCCCTTCGCGACCACCACCATTCCTGTCTTGGTTCGAATCTCCTGAAGCAGGACCATGCCGGCTGATAACTTTGTTGTAGAAACTTTGCGCGGCTCCATCTTGCCTCCGTCGGGCTTCATGTCTTCCAGCGCGCTAACCAACTCTTCGCCGAATTCATTGCTCCGGTGCCGAAGCCGGGAAATGGCGCTTTCCTCCGACACGCCCTGCATCTTCAGGTCGTCAAAGGCGACGGCCAGCCGCAGCAGCTTCGCTCCGAACACCATGGCATCTGTCGGCAGAGCTGGCACCTCTGGCGCGTCTTTTGGCGTTTCATGGGAAAATTGTTGGCTGATCATCCACGCGATGGGTTCAAGCCGGGGAATGCTGATCAGCAGATCCCTGGCAATTTTCGCATGTTCCTCGAATCGGGCTCGTTCTCCCGGTGTCTGATCCGTTCGCAGATAAGCTTGTCGAATGATATCGGGATCCAGGGTGACGCATCCCAACTGCGAAAGCATGGCCGCCGCTTCGAAGCGCCAAGGTGAGGAGAGACCGAACTTGGCGACCAGATGCCGCATGCAGCGGGTGATGCGCATCGATCGTCCAAAGGCTTCCGGACTCACTGCGCTCAACACGTCCGTCAGCACTTTGATACTCCCCATCAAAGTATTCTCCAGCAGATCCTTCTCCGCGGTTACGAGCCGATACTGCATAAGCCCGGCAGTAATGGCTTTACCGAGAAGGTCCTTTTCACACGGCTTTGTCAGAAACCGGAAGATATTCCCTTCATTTACCGCGCTCATGGCAGCGTCCATGTCGCTGTATCCAGTCAGCAGCATTCTAACCGTGTCGGGCGCCGTTTGCCGCACCTGCGACAGGAACTGAGCCCCGTTCATCTCGGGCATCCGCATGTCCGATATCACGACCGCATACGGACCATGATTGCTGATTTCCGCCAGGCCCTGCTGTCCACAGACCGCCGTGTCCACTTCAAACTCGCGGCGCAGCATTCGTTTATAACCGTCCAGAACCGCGGGTTCGTCGTCTACAAAGAGGATTTTGTCCGTCATCGGTCTAACTTCCCTTCTATCTCCAATTTCGGAAGCGGGCTATACGCGCTTTTTGCCGCTTCTCTGCCGTCACTTACAATCCTACGCGGCCAGTGAGTGCTAATCGTCACAATCTTCATAATGAGTTAGTGACGAAAGTAGCAAACGCCCTGACGACGGTGAGTCTCCGTGTTAAGGTTCGTACAGGTAACTGTCGATAACACCCTAGCCTATTTCCATTTTTTCTAATGGAAAGAGAGTTGTGGCCGATGAATTTAAGTCGAGTCATTCACGGGAAGGACACCAGGCGACGGGCCATTGGCAGCGCGCTCCTCGTCGGATTCTTGCTTCTAACCTTCATCGTCATGGGCATCCACTATTTAAGCCTGAGAACAATGGAACGGCTTCATGCGGAGGCGCAGTCCATCGCTGACAGCCGGTGGGTCAATGTGCAGATTGCCAACGAGGCGGTTCAATACTCCAACACCAATAGCCGCGTCATCATGCAGCTCATGGTAACCGCAGACCCGGGCGAACTAAATTCCCTCCTGGCCGAATACACCAATAATTCCGCCCACATTACAGCCCTGGCGGAGCAACTCCGGGCACGGGCCGACTCTGACCAGGAACTCCTTCTGCTCCATGCCGTCCATGCCGCCCGTGAACCTTACCTCGAAAGCTGTCATCGTGCCCTGCACATTCTCCTGCAAGACAGGAACCCGCAACTCGCCCGCCAAATGCTGTTTCGGTCTACGCTCCCCCTGTTACTTCAATATCACCGTGCCTGGCGCAGCTACGTCCAACTTCAAACCGAGGAGATGAATCGACAGTTGACCTCTAATACCGAACAATATGCGGCCGCCAGGAAGCGCACTCTCTATCTCATGGGTTTCTCTGTCCTCCTGGTTCTCAACATCGGTATTTTCGTGATCTGGCGGATCATGACCGACATTCATCAACGCCAGGCTGCCGAGCACAACACCCTGCGCCTGAACGAAGATCTCGAGCGGAAAGTACACCAACGCACCGCCGCGCTGGAAAGGGCGAACGAAGAGCTTACCGGTGAAATCACGGAGCGTAAGCAGATCGAAGAGAGGCTGCGCTCCGAGACTGCCTTCCTCGAAGCGCAGACAAACTCGACCCTCGATGGAATTCTTGTCGTCGACGGCAATAACAAAATCATTCTTCATAACCAGCGCTTCCAGACCATGTTCAAGGTTCCACCGCATATCTCCGAAAGCCGGAATGATCGTCCCGCTCTGGAACATATTTTGAGTATCGTGAAACATCCGGATAGTTTCCTGCACAGGGTCAACCATCTTTACAATCATCCCCAGGAAGTCAGTCGTGATGAGATTGAGCTCAACGATGGGACGGCAGTGGATCGTTACTCCTCGCCCGTCACTGGCCGTGACGGAAAATATTACGGCCGTATCTGGACCTTTCGCGATATCACCGAGCGCAAGCGCAGCGAGGAAGTCGTCCGCCGCCTCTCCTTAACTGTCGAACAAAGCCCCGTTGCGGTCGTGATCACTGAGTTGACCGGTGAAATCACCTACGTGAACCGCAAGTTTGTCGAGCTCACCGGGTACAGCTATTCGGAAGTTATCGGGAAGAATCCCCGGATCTTAAAGTCAGGCCACACGGGCATGAACGAGTACAAAAACCTCTGGACGACGATCGGGGCGGGCCAAGAATGGAAGGGCGAGTTTCAGAACCGCAAGAAGAACGGGGAGCTCTACTGGGAATCTGCCGTCATCAGGCCTATCAAGGATGAGAACGGCAAAGCAACCCACTTCCTCGCTCTCAAGGAAGACATCACGGAACGCCGGAGGTTGACCATACAGCTCCAGCATGCCCAGAGGCTGGAAGCGATCGGCCAGCTCGCCGCCGGTATCGCGCACGAGATCAATACCCCCACCCAGTACATCGGGGACAATGTCTCCTTTCTCGGCGAAGCCTTCGAAGATCTGCGACACGTGCTGGCCAATTACGAGCGGCTTCTGGCCGCGGCGAACGAAGATGTCTTGTCCACCGACCTCGTGCAGCAAATCACTGCCGCCGTAGAGCGCGCCGATGCCGGGTACCTGCTCGAGGAAATTCCCAAGGCTCTCGCCCAGACCAGGGAAGGCATCGACAGAGTCTCGACCCTGGTGGGCGCGATGAAAGAATTTTCCCATCCGGGCGCTAAGGAAAAAACGCCATGGGACCTCAATCGCGCGATCGAGAATACGATCACAGTTTCACGCAATGAATGGAAATATGTAGCGGATGTGGAGACCGATTTCGACAGCTCATTACCCTTGGTTTCCTGTCTGCCGAGCGAACTCAACCAGGCTATTCTGAACCTGATTGTGAATGCCGCGCATGCCATAAAAGACACCATCGCCGACACTACCTCCCGGGGCCGCATTCACATTCGCACCGTCAATTGCGAGGACTGGATTGAAGTCCGGATCCAGGACACCGGCACGGGAATTCCGAAACATGTCCAGGAGAGGATTTTCGAGCCCTTCTTCACCACCAAACAAATGGGCAAGGGAACCGGACAAGGCCTGGCGATCGCCCGTTCCGTCGTCGTCAACAAGCACCAGGGCACTATTCACTTCGAAACGGAAGAGGGGAAGGGCACGACTTTTGTCATCCGCATTCCCAAGGACGGAAAAAACATGCCCGAACTCGCGCAAAGGACAACCGCATGAAGCGCATTTTGTTCGTAGACGACGAAACCAGAATCCTCGACGGCATTCGCCGCATGTTGCATGCCGACCGAAAACGTTGGGACATGGAATTCGCCGAGGGCGGCGAAGCGGCCTTAAAGGCTTGTGACCTGGGCGCCTTCGATGTGATCGTCTCGGACATGCGCATGCCCGGGATGGATGGAGCGACGCTCCTCACCCACATGCGCAATCGCTGTCCTGCCACCGCCCGCATCCTTCTCTCCGGACACTGCGATGTTGAAGCCGCCACTCGGGTCGTTACGCTCGCGCACCGCTTTCTTGCCAAGCCATGCGACCCGAAGGAACTCCGCGCCGCCATCGAGAGCGTCTGTACCCTGCAAGACCTGCTATCGGGAGCGGAAATTCGTAAAGTCATTGGCTCGATTGGACAACTCCCCTCTCTGTCAAGCACCTACGCCTCCCTGGCCCAGGCGGTCAACGACCCGAACACCTCCATCGGCAAAATCGGGCGCATCGTGGAACAGGATATGGCGCTTTCGGCCAAGGTCTTGCAGCTCGTCAACAGCGCGTTTTTCGGGCTCGGGCAGAACGTGTCCACGGTGCAAAGCGCGGTCAGCTATCTGGGTATGGATACCATCAAAAATCTCGTTTTGGTTGCGGAAACGGTTCGGGTCTTCGTTCCAGACAAGCGCATTCCGCCTTCGGTCTACGAGTTCCTGCAACAGCATGCCCAACGCGTGGCCTATATTGCGGGCAAACTCCCGGTCGATAAGAATGTTCGAGACCTCACCATTCTTGCCGCCCTTCTCCACGATATCGGCAGGCTGATTTTCGCCAGTAAGCTGCCCGATCAATTTTGCGCCATTACCGCGCTCGTGAAAGAGCGCGGCTGCCAGGTTTTTGAGGCCGAAGAAGAATTATTCGGGATCTCTCATGCGGAAGTCGGAGCCTTTCTGCTCGGGCTCTGGGGTATCCCCTATCTCGCGGTCGAGGCCATCGCCCACCATCACCATCCGACGCGCACACCACATTCCAGCTTTGATGTTCCCACCGCCCTATATATTGCCGACGTGTTGGCCGGTGAATCCACAACAGACGACTCGACCAGCACCGAACTGCGCGAATCCGATCGTGACTGCCTGGAGAAGCTGGGAGTGCTCGATCGCCTACCCGAATTCCGCGAGCTCGCCGGGCCAAGCGTCGATCAAAAGTCCAACGTAGCCGGCGCGTCCTGGTAGCCCTGTGGAAGAATCGGTTCTTGACGAAAGCCCGCGCTCTGAAAGTGGAATCCGAGATCCACGTCAAGTTGCGAGTCCTAAACGAAAACGACCAGACCCTCTTCGCATTCCGCGCTTGTTCCTCACCCCGCGTGTCTTGACGGGAATAGCTGCAACTGTTTGAATAGAAAACGTTGGGCGCTTAACTCAGCGGTAGAGTGCCATCTTCACACGGTGGAAGTCACAGGTTCGAATCCTGTAGCGCCCACCATCCCGACCCCAGCCTGTCACCGCACGGCTCATTGCAGACCGTCAGGCATTTTGGCTTCCTCTACTTGGATTTCATCACATACACGCCGTCCCAATCCGGGGACGGCGGTTCCTCTGTAAATTCCAGGCAGCGCTGCAGCAGCACCTGGGTGGGACCATCATCTGGATACGCCGCCAGCAACTCGCCGAACTTCCCCGCCGCCTCGCGCCAATTCTGCTTACGGTAGGAATCCAATGCTGCATTGTGTCGGGACAGCAGAGTCGCATGGGCATGGTGTTCCGAAATAGGAGCCAGTAATTCAAAAATTACCACCGGCTGATGCTTCCCCTTGACCCGGATCCGATCGACTTCCCGCGCCACGAACTGACTCGCCACCTGCGTGTATGTGCTTTCGCTGATGATCACGCGGCTTCGATACTGTTTCGTCATGCCCTCGAGACGCGATGCCAGATTCACGTTGTCGCCCATCACCGTCCACGCCAGGCGCTTGTCGGATCCCATGTTGCCGACATTCACCGGGCCTGTATTCATGCCGATCCCGATTGCGATGGGGCCCCGACCTTGCTCCGCCCATTTGCGGTTGAGTTCGTCCAGGCCTGCAATCATTTCGAGCGCACAGCGACATGCACATTCGGCGTGATCTTTCTGCGGATACGGGGATCCCCAAAACGCCATGATCGCGTCGCCGATATATTTGTCGAGTGTGCCCAGGTTGCGGAACAGAATATCCGTCATCGCCGACAGATATTGATTCAGCAGGTTGACGAGTTCATCTGGAGTCAGCCCCTCGGAAAGCGAAGTGAAATCGCGAATGTCGCTGAACATCACCGTCAGATCCTGAACCTCACCTCCCGGGTGAATGTACTTCTGAGGATCCTTCTCGATCAGCGCGATCACTCCGGGCGAAAGATACTGGGAAAATGTCTTGCGGATCTTCCGTTTCTCCCTCTCCTCGTGAATTACGCGAAAGCTGGTGATGGAAGCATACGATCCCAGCAGGGTCGCCGCCGGAATCACCACGCTGTACCAGCGTCCCCAGTGCGCAAAACCGAAGTAGACAAATCCCAGGAATGCTCCCATGACTACGGCAGCCGTAATCGTCGCGACCAGTGGACGGGAATGTCCAAACCACAGACCCAATGCCAGCCCAAAGAAGACGATGAACCCGATGTCTACCATCTCCTCCGTCAATCCGCGGGTAAGAAACGTTCGCTCTGGTTCGGCGCTGTGCAGAAGGTTATCGAGAATATTGGCGTGAATTTCGACCCCCATGTAGCCCGAACCTTGCTTCTCAAACGGTGTATTGCGCAGATCGCCGATGCCCAGCGCCGTGCCGCCAACGAAAACGATCTTGTCGCGAAACGCCTCCGCGGGCACCGTTCCAGAGATCACATCCACCATTGAATATTGAGGGTAAGAGTGATACGGGCCGGCGTAATTGATCAGCGAAGTCGCGTTCTGCCACGGGCGCAGTTCGTGATGGCCAAACTGAATACGTTCGATACCGTCCGACGCAATATAGGCCGCGATCTGCTGGTCGGGAATGCCTTCATATTGCCGCAGGGCCTGTAACGCCAGCGAAGGAAAGAAATCCTGATCCTGATAGCGAATAATGAACAGCGCGCGCCTTATCGTTCCATCCGCGTCAGGAGCAATATTGAAGAAACCATAGGAGGCGGCCGCCTCCGCCAGCTTGGGAAGATTGGCCTCCACCCCAGCCGCGACCGGTGCTCCGCCCTGAATCCAAGCTTGATTAAGATCGAAGTCACGGCTGCCGGATTTGACCTTCAAAACCTGCGGAAACGCCTTCGCCCAGGCGATGTTGAAGTAGGCCTCCGCCAGCTTGGGATCGGAAAACTTCGAGCGCTCCGCACTCAAAAAAAGATGGCCCAGCACCACATTGTTCGCTTCCTTAAGTGCGGACGCAAACTGCGCATCCACGTCCGACTGTTGCTGGAGCTGCAGGATCCTGGTTTGCAAAGCCTGATTCTGCGGCTTCGCGGCCGATCCGATTTCGCTTTGCAACCGGGCCAGCACGTTTAGCGCTTCGCTACTCGCTGCAGTAGGAAAGGTCGCGTCGAAAGCCACCACCCTGGCGCCACTCTGCTTCAGCCGCCGCACGAGCAAGGCGTAGTTGCTCCGCGGCAGAGGATAAGACCCGATCGTCTGTAGAGTTTTGTCGTCGATGCCGACGATAACGATGCGAGGGTCGACCGCCCGCCTGCCGCGCAGATGAAAGCGCACATCCAATGCGCGCTGCTCGATGTCCTGCAGAAATAGAAAGCCTGCCCGCTGGTTCCCGCCAATTCCACAATAGGCGAAGAGAGCCAAGCCCACCGCTGTCGCGGCGAGCGCAATGGCAGCGAGGCTATGATGGGAAAGCCATCTGCCCACAACCCTGAAAGGCACCCGCATTCCTGAAAACGGTTAACACACCCCGGTCGGACCGCATTTGGAAGCCGTGGAACTTCCGCCGCGCGTCTCTGCGATTCCCAATCCTACGCCCAGCCCCGCCGCCAGCCCGATTCCGATCCAGACATTGCGCGCGGTATGGCCGTGCTTGCCCACGTTCACAGGCTGCTCGGGAACATTCGTGTCCTGCATGCTCGCCTCCAGCACGGGAGCCGGAGTCGACGACGCCTCATATCCTCCCGGAGGCGCTTCCGGACCAATGACCACCGTCTGTCCGGCAGTGAGCGTCACGGTGTTGATCGAACCAGTAGAGGCATTGTCGCCCTTGAGCACTTTCGCTCCGGCTGCGGGTGTCACGGCCACCTTGCCTACGTAGCAAATTACTCTGGTCTGGTTGTTTTCAAAGCTGACAAAGAAATCAGTCCCAATAACGCCGATCACCGCATTCGGCGTTTTGACTTCATACTTGCCGTCAGGCTTGGTGATTTTGACCACCTGGTTGCGCAGCTTCCCATAGTTGACTTCGATCGAAGTCTGCTGCGACGCCGCGTCGCTCTGCACTACCTTGAGTTCGCTGTTCGATCCCAGGCTGAGGATGGAACCATCCGTTAGTCCCGCGCGCAAACGTCCCTGCGCATCGGTTCTCAACAAATCATTCCAGTCCAGCGCTTCTTTCACCTTTACCGGCTGCGTGTTTCGCGAAGCGGCCGGAATCAGCGCTTTCACTTCTCCGGCTGTCTGGTTATCGGCAGCCCAAGTCGGCGTCGCGGTGAGAAGTAGAGACAGCAGGATAGACAGCAGTGACTTGAGCACGCTGGAACCTCCACGCTTCAGATGGACAGGGAAACCCTAGCCGGGATTATCCCAGAAAAGAAGGTGAAGTCAAGAATTGATAGTTGCTGGCAGCGATTCCCTGACCGCCTGGCCAATCATAAACGCGAGTTATAAGCCCCATTCCGCGGGGTAAACTCCCGGCCCTTACCGGGTAAATCAAGGCCAAGATCGGAGGAAAGATCGGAGGGGGGATCAGAGCCTGGATCCGCTGAAACTTCTTCAGAACGATCGGTAGAGAAAACGCGCGCCGCATTCGGAGGAAGTCCGTGCAACGTCGCCCGCAGCGACGCCCGCGCCCGTCCCAGCCCGGGGAAACGGCGCCCGGAAAACTTCAACGTCCGCTGGCGCCTTTCCAGTTCAAACCAGCGCAGGTAATGACGCACTACGTGAGGCATCGTCATTCGGATGGCCGCCGCATAGTTCTGTTCTGCGGCCCGGCGCTGATCCTTCGGCGACTCCAGCAACCCGATTAGTTGCGCGGCCAGATCGACCGCATCTCCCGTTTTGTAGAAGCTGATGGCCATATCTTCGTCGGCTGCCATATCTCGAAAATCGCCGATGTCCGCCGAGACGATGGGCACTCCATACTCGCATGCCTGGTGCGCCGGACCGCTGGAGCCGGTCGCCGAGTCATAGGGCAGCACCACTACGCTCGCCGTGCTGAATAACTCCGGCACAGCCTCTTCCGGCACGTAGCCGCGAAATTCAATGCGCTCGTTGTCCCCATATTTTTCGCGGATCGATTCCCAGTAACCTGGCTTCGTGTGATGATTCGCGCCCGCGACGATCAAGCGCGCCGTCGGCACTCGCCGCAAAACCGCCGGAAATGCTTCCATCAGTGTCTCCAGCCGTTTGTACGTCCCCCAATGCCCGATCGCCAGCAGGCGCTGGTCGGGGTTTCCACGCCGCGAAAAGTCCGGCGGGCTCGGGCACGGCGCAAACGTCCCGTGCGTCCCCAGCAGCACATTCTGCGCGGAATATTTCTCCGCCAGCGTGCGCCGGTAGCCCGATAGCAAAACCGAAATCGAATTCGCCTTCAGAAGAGCCCGCGTCGCCAGGCTGCTTCCCAGCCGGTAGAGCCCCTCTTGCTTCACGCCCGCATCCCCAAAATCAACGTGCTCCAGAATGTGGTGCAGAGTAACGTGCGTGAAATATCCCATCGCGCGCGTCAGCGCCGGCGTGCATAACCCCGCAAAAGCTGCCACCGGATGCTCCGGAGTGGCGAAACTCGAATAGACGAGATTGAACCAGACCACATCCGGTTTGCAGTCATGCACCGCTTTGGCAAGCCGCAAAGGAGTCGCCACGCGGTTGGTGTCCCAGCAGCGCATTACATGAAATCCGTCGAGTTCCCTTTGTTCATCTGCGCCCACCACCTTGCCCTTCTCGTCGGTGCTCCACTCGTAGCTCGCAAGCTTGTCGCCGAGAATCGTCAGGTTCACAAGCGGGTTGCGCTGCAGTTCCCGTGCCAGGTGAAAACCGTACTCATTCAACTGCCGGCCACTCGGAGGAAATGCGCTTACAAGACAGATTTTCATGGGACCCGATTCTTCACCCTTCCTAAAATATGCTGATCTGGAAATACGGACGAAATTGTTGTGTGCCCGGCCCCGAGAAATTCAGAAAACTTTCCTGCTGCATTCCCCCTGAAAACCGGATCGGGTAACGCACCGGCAGCTGATGTCCGTTTTCTTCAAACTTCCGGCTGACTGGCATGGCGTACGAAAGCGCAAAACCGGACTGCACGGCGTCGTATGCGTGAAAGCCCATGTTGCGCGAATACGCCACCGAAGTCTGCACCGTCCAGTTGCGCGTTGGAGAAAACTCCACGTTCCCCGCCGGACGAAACGCCTGCGCAATCGCGTACTGGCTCAGTTCCACGCGCCACGACCGCAAATATTCGCCGACGGCGCGGAACTTCAGCCGGTCCGAAAGCCGCTCCTCCACTCCTCCGTAAGTGGAGGTGTAATAAAACTCGCGGATGATCGGGCCGAACTGCTCATCGCGCGCGCCCCATCCCGTTACGAACGCCGTTTTTCCCCACGGCCTGCCCACGCGAAAATCCAGCGCGCCCGCCAGATCGCGCGAGTGTTGCGGCCCTTGCTCCGTGAACGGCCCGGCTTCCCGGATCGCATATCCGCTGACCGACACCCAGTCGAAAAACGAACTCGTCTGCATATACAGAAATTGCCGGAAAAGATTCTGGTTCATCTCATAAGGATCTTCCCGATCGCGACGCGTGGTCTGCTGGATTCCGGCACTGAAATTAAAAACGTTGTCTCCCAGACGGAAAGAGGGATTGACCGCAAAATTGAAGGAGTAATCCCACGTGTCGCGATTGACGATGACATTCGCGCTGGGCAGCGAGATTTCCCCGCGCGCATTCCGTACCTGGAAAAATCCTCCCGCATCCGGCATTCCTGCTACGTGAAGATGGAAAGCTTCCGTCCATTGGCTCTGGATCGATGACCGCGGCGGTGGCAGCGTGCCCGGCGTCGCGAACGCCAACTGCGCGTCCAGTGCATAGACCGTTGTGTCTTCGAAGATTGGTGAAAACGAGTAGTCGGAAAGAAAACTTATCATCTTATTGACTCGCAGCCCTTCGTCGGCGCTCGCCCGCAGCATCTCCGTATCCGCAGCCTGGTCTTCGCCCGCCGCTTGCGATGCTTGCGCGAAAGCGGTCAGGGCTTGTGCATTCTGTCGCCGCTGGCGCAGAGCCGTGGCTTTCGCCAATAGATATTGATAGCTGAGGTCGTCGCCCGCCTGCCCTTTGCTTGCGGCGTCCAGTTGGGCTTCGGCGCGGGGAGTATCGCCCATGGCCAGGTAAGCATTGGCCAGTCCCACGCGCACATCCATTTCGTTCGCGCCCGCCGCCAGGGCCCGCTGAAAATAGGTTTCTGCCAGCGGATATTCATGCATTCCCAGAAACAGATCGGCAGCGTCCACCAGTTCCGCTCCCGTGGGGGGCGACGTACGTCCGGATGCCGATTCCATCAGCGCCAGCGTGATCTGCCGGCGAGTATCGTCTTCCTCCCCGCGGTTCATCATCAGTTTCGCGATATCCAGCCGCACGCTCACGCGGTCGCTGTCCGGGGCCGATAGCGCGCGTTCGAATCGCTCCATCGCCGCCTTCTGTTCTCCCAGAATGCTAAGCGCTTCGCCAGTCGTTAGATAAATCGTGCTCGGCCCCTGCTTCTCCGCCAGCTCGACATACTGATTGGTCCGGTCGCGATCGCGCAGTTGCGCATAGCAACGTGCGAGCTCGGCATAGACCATGCCGTTGGCGGGGGCGATCTTCTCCGCCGCTTGCAGTTCAGAGATCGCTTCCTGGTATTCGTGCTCGTCATAGAGCGCGCTGGCCAAGGCCAGGTGAAGCGGCGCGTCGTCGGGTGAACTCTTCAGCGCAATCCGGTATTCGGCAACCGCCCGCTTCAACATGCCTTCATCGCCATAGGCTGTTCCGCGAATCAGGTGCAGCGCAGTGGAGTCGCCCAGTTCCTTTTCGGCTAATTTGGCCTGCTCCAGAGCTGGTCGCGGATGATGCAGGTCGAGATCGGCATAGGCCATGCCCAGGTGCGCTTCTCCGTTCTTTGGCTCGATCTTCAGTGCGGCCTCGAAATCCGAAGCGGCGGCCGAGCTCTTTCGAAGATCGTGCAGCACAAATCCGCGATTCACGTAAGCGGTGGCCACATTTGGCCCCCGCTCGATCGCTTGCGAAAACGCAGCTCGGGCCTGCTCCACATCCCCGTTGTGTTTGTACACATATCCCGCCAGCAGAGGGAGATCCGGTTCCTTCGGGAATTGAGCCTCGTATTCTGAGACCAACTGCATCAACTCGTCATAGTGCTCCAGATGCAGCAAGTCATATCCCAGGTAGACCACCACGTCGCGGTCGTGCGGGAGCTTCTTGATCGCCTCGCGCCCCACATCCGCCGACTCCTGATACTTCCCCGTCCACGTCAGGTATCTTTCCTTCTCCCGCATCACCAGTGGATCCTGCTGCATCCGCGCGGAAGCACGGCTTAACCACTCCGCCGCGACAGGAAACTGATGCGCCTCGATCGCGGCGTTCATTCCACCCGCAATCACGAAGCTGTTTGTCGGAGCGAGCGCATGCGCCTGCCGATATTCCGCTTCCGCCTTCGGAAACTCGCGCCGCGCGGTGTACATATCGCCCAGGGCAAGATGCGGAACGTAGTACCGCGGATGAGCTGCCGCCAGCTTGAGCAAATACTTTTCGGCCTCCTTGTCTCGTCCCAGCGTGCGTGACACCGACCCCAGCGATGTGAGCGCCAACTCGTTGTCGGGATCCATGAGGAGCACCTTCTTATAGAGCTCGACCGCTTCCTCGTTTTGCCCCATCTTCACCAGCAGGTCGCCATTCAACTGCAGGGCGTTGGGATCTTTCGGATTGAGCGCCAATGCGTCGTGTACATCCTTCTGAGCACTCTGGGTATCGCCCGCATAGAGTTCGACCATGGCGCGCAGGCGCAGAAAATCTTCCCTGCCCCGCCCGGGTATATTCAACTGGCCAATCTCCGACTGCGCCTTAGCCAACTGGCTCTTCTCGGCAGAATCATCCTGCAAACGCTGGTACATCTGCACCAGATTCAAGTGCAACTGGATTGCATAAAGCGGTCCCTCCGCCGGAGATTGCGGCAGATTGCTCAGCGCGGCCGAATATTCCTTCACCGCTTCTTCATTGTGTTCGTCGAGCTTGTCCACTTCCCCGCGAAGGGCGTGCAACCGGTAGTGGTTCGGATCCAGCTTCTGCGCGCGATCCAGATAGTTCTTCGCCGCATCCACCTCGCCCGTACTCAGGTCCGCCTGCGCGGCTGACAACTGAAGATTCACATCCCCGGGCGCTGCATCGGCAGCCTGGACGTAGAGCTTCGCAGCCTCCTCACGGTCGCCCGCCAGTTGGTAGGTGAAGGCAAGTTCAGCTTTGAGTCCCGGATTCTTCCCCGCTATAGACTTCAGCGCTGCAATGGCAGCCGGATAATTCCCCGTCTCGCGGTAATAACCGGCCAGCGCTCGCACCACTTCCGGGTTATTTGGCGAGCGATGCTTCGCCAGTTCGAGGTAATGCTCTGCTTCGTGAAACTGGTTCAGCCGTTCGTAGGCGAGAGCGAGCAGCAATTCCGATCTCGCATCGGGCCGCATCTGCTCTGCCCGCTGCAATGGTTTGATCGCGTCGTCATATTCCCCCGACTGCAGCAGCATCTCGCCCAGCAACACCAGATCGAGCGTCCGCCCAGGATCGGCGGCCACCACCCGCGTCAGGATCTTTATAGCTTCTTCTCTCCGTCCCATCCGGCTGTAGGTCTGCGCCAGCCCGGATTGACCTTCGAGCGACGAGGGATTGATGCGAAGGCCGTGCTCATATGCATCGACCGAAGCCTGCGTCTTACCCCCTAATCGCGCCGCATATCCCAGCAGAAACCATAACTGGGAATCCCCCGGAGCCGACCGCACCGCCCGCGTCGCATACTCCACCGCCGCCGTATAATTTCCGCTCTTGAGCGCGGACTCGGCCGCGCGCGCCAGCCGGGCATTCTGAATGTTCGATCCCCAGCCCATTGAGTTTTCCGAAGACGAATTGCCCGAAGATGGATTACCCGAGCTCTTCTGCGATGGATCGCCTGGCGGCTGCCCCTTCTTCGTTTCACTGGAACTGGTTTGGTCAGACTGCGCCTGGTCTGGATTTTCTGAATTCACTTTGTAGGTTTGCGCAAGCACAGCCGTGCTGATCGCGAAAGCAAGCGACACCACCGGCAAGAATCCGAAGTATGAAATCTGGGATTTCAATCTGCCTCCGCCAAGGTTCTGGCTGGGATTGCGATACTTCGATTCGCCACTGCCGCTATATGTTGGCTGCCCCGCTCATCTTCAAGCGCTGTCAGTGCCCACATGCTCGGTAGGCAAAGCAACCAGTCCGGTCCACAAACAATCCAAGATGGGCAACCGGAGGACAATGTGCAAAGGCAAGACTTCGTCGACCGTGCCGCGCGGCCTTTTCCACTGAGTCTCGTTTTTCTCGTAGCTCTGCTCGTGCATGCGCCTCTTTTGCTGATGCAGCTCCCTCTGAAGTCTTACGACACGAACTTCCATATTTTTTTTGCATCGCACTACGCGCAGCATTGGTTCAATCCCTGGAACCCCAAGTGGTATGCCGGTTTTTCGCAGACCACCTATCCGCCACTGCCCCAGCAATGGATCGCAATCGTTTCCCGCCTCGTTGGGCTCGACATGGGCTACATGCTCGTGCAATTCGTCGCGATTTTGCTGCTCGCGCTGGGCGTCTACCGCTTCTCTGCGATATGGGTCGGCCGTCGAGCCGCCTCCTATGCGGCGCTGGCCAGCGTCCTTCTCGGCTCGGAAGCTTTTCTCGTCTACTCGGCAGGGCAGCTTGCGACCACCTTCGCGGCTCCTCTCTACCTGAATGCGCTCCCCTACATCTATGAGTGGATCCGCGGAAACAACTGGCGGTCTCTACTCAAGGGCACAGCTCTGGCGGTCGCCGCCGCCGCGGCTCACCACGCCACCTTGCTCTTCGGATCGTTCCTGTTTGCCCTGCCCGTGCTCGCGCTCGCGGTCATCGATCTCCGTCAGGAAAATCGGCTCCGCAACCGCAATTCACTCGGGAGCGGTTTCATCTTCCGCACCGTATTCGTGACGGCTATCGTTGGCCTCATGATCGCCATCGTCCTCCTGCCATTTTGGATGGCGCTCATCCAGTATCCCGTCACGCAAGCTCCGATTCCCCATCCCAGTCGCGCGAACTACATCCTGAGTCCGCAATGGGGTCTGAATTATTTTCTTGTTCCTTATGGCGCATTGATCCTCGCGTTTCCTTTTATTTTCCTGCGCGGTTCTTCCATCCCGCGGCTGCGCCCGCTCCTCCTTGGCTTTTGGGTCGCGCTTCTTCTCGGACTCGGCAGCACCACGCCCGTGGCCCGGCTGCTTCTGGGCCGTGCTTTTGAAGTCCTCACGATGGAACGTTTCACCTATTGGGCCACGCTGCTCGCCCTGCCCTTCATAGGATTGCTCGTAGAGGAATTGGTCGATCGAGCACGTTGGCGTTCGCTGGCTGCGGTCACTGTGGCTGCGGGTCTGACGTGTGCAATCGCGGTGTCCTGGGCCACTTACAAGCCCGCCGATGCCGAGTCCTTTAAGGTCGACAGTGTGGCCTCTTGGTTGAATCGCGATGGCCATGATCGTTATCGCTATATCACTCTCGGATTCGGCAACAAGATCGCTCGCCTCGCCATGCTTACCGACGCTAGTAGCGTCGACGGCGAATGGAACTCGGGCCGTTTGCTTCCGGAACTCACTGAGCACGGCGCCGGCGCTCTCACCAGCTCAAAATATTTCGGCAAGGCTGGACTCGACGCCCTCACCGCGGTCCTGCAGCATTCCGATCGTTACGGGTTGAAGTGGGTGTTTGTGAGGGATCCTTATTATGAGCCGCTGCTCGTATTCTCCGGCTGGCGCCGCGTCGACGACCTTGAGGATCGTACGATCGCGGTTTGGGAAAAAGATGAAGTCCCGCCGGCGACTCCCATTGACTCACCCCAGAAGCCCCAGCCCTGGCAGGGAATTTTGTGGGGCATTCTCCCAATCGGGAGCAGCGTGCTGGCCATGTTCTTCGTGTTCATTCCAGCGCGGCGTCACGTTGAGCTGGAGCAAACGACTAGTCCACCGGTGAAACCCGCAATCGCAGACCACCAGGATCAAGACCTCGTGCTGGGGAGACGCATCTCATGACCGCCGATCTGGGCAACAATCCTTCCAAGCGCACCGGACGCCTTCTGGCATTGGTCCTCGCCTGCGCAACCGTTGCTCTCATCTCCATGGGTACCGTGTGGCCGAATCAATCGGGCTCGGGAGTGGCCGATCCCAATGCCCAACTCATCGCATCGTCCTCGTCACCCGAGGCCGCGGTCGACAGTCTTCTGGACCAGGTCGCACGCCGGGACTGGAACTCCGCTTATGAACTCCTCGGCAATAAAGGCGAATTCACAGAGACCGATTTCGTTCGCGATCTGACGGGCGCTTATGGCAGCCTGCGGAGCTATGCCTCGCTCGACCGTTTCGATACGCAATCGCTGCACGCATCTTCCGATCAGGCGCAAATTCGCGCCCACATGCTCTGGTCCTCGGTCGTTGGCACGTTTGAGGACTCGCGGGATCTGAAGGTCGTCCGAAACGGCAGCCACTGGCAGGTCGCATGGCCCCTCGTAAAGGAGGCGGTCGTTCCCCCTCAGGTTATCCCCGTGAATTACCTGCGTTGGGATGTGATCTACCGTGGCGCGCAGGATGACTGGGGCGCCCAGGATGTCGAAGCGCCGCATGTGCGCATCGTGGCCATGCATCCCGTGGATCGCGCCGGTGAAGTCATCATCATGGGAGAAATTCTCAACGAGGATGTGGTCCCGGCGTTTGTGACTGTGAAAGCGACTTTGCTCGACAAGAAAGGTTCGGCCATTGCCACCGAAGACAGCTTCGACAAGATTTCGCATGTCCTCCTGCCCAAACAGGTCTCCCCTTTCCGCATCGACTTCCGCAACGTGAGCATGTCCCAGGTGGACAGCGTGCGCATGCAACCCGCATCGAATCTGGTTCCGGCCTCGGCCGACCCCGTGATCGGCATTGAGTCCCAAAAGCTCGCTCCCGTGCCGGATGCTTCCCTCAGCGGGCAACTTGTCAATCAGGGTGGACAGGTCGTGAACGTGGCCCATGTAATCGCCACCTTCTATGACGGCAGCGGACAAATCGTCTGGGTAGCCGACCAATATCCCAGCCGCGCTTTACTGCCGCAAACACCCGTCCCCTTCCTGATTTCGCTGCCCGCCGATGTGTCGGCCAAAGCCAGGACGTATCGCACCATTGCCACGACTTACATTTCGAGTCGCTTCCAATGAGGCAGGCGATTCCATTCCTGCTGGCGGTCGCCATGTGGACCAGTTCTGCAATGGCCCAGTCGTCCAGTTTGCAGTTCCCCGCGAGTATCGAGGCCGGGACCGCCTTTTCGGTGCCGACTTCGGGCTCCGGTCCCGCAACCTTATATATTGTCGGGCCCGGAGATGCCCTGCAGCGCAAGTTTCAACTGGGAGAAAGCATCGCCTTCGGAGCCGACGACTTGCACAACGCCGGGCATTATCTCGCCATACTTGCCGCTGGATCGTCAACTCAGTCCACTCAATTCGATGTTGTCGCCTCGCGCCAGCCTGCGGCTCTGAGTTTCCTGGCGAAGCCGTCGCGCCTTCCCGTTAACTTGCCGAATGGTGTCAGCGGCGTCGCTTACATTTTTGATGTCTTCGGAAATCTTGTCCTTCAACCGCAGCAGGTTTCCTTCGAACTTTCGGACGAATCGGGCGCCGAGCAGACACGCACGGCCGACAGTCACGATGGCGTCGCGTGGGTGCGGATGAATTCCGCATCCAAAGCGGGCTCCGCGCGCTTTCAGGCAAGCGACGCAAACGTGCGCGCTACCCGGATCGTGCAGGAAGTCCCAGGTGAGCCTTGCGCAATCCACATGATGGCCACGCCCGCCACTGGACAACGAGTTCTTTTGCAGACCGAACCAGTGCGGGACTGCAACGGCAATCCTGTTCCCGACGGAACCATCGTGACCTTCACCGAGACCTATGCCGGCCGCCAGTCGACGGTGGATGTGCCGCTCAAGCGTGGGATCGCGCAAACCGAACTGCCCGCTCAAGCCGGCGCCCTGATCTCAGCGGCCTCCGGCGTGGTCCTGGGAAATGAGATTCGCTGGAGCGCCCGATGACCCAGATCCTCAAACGTTCGACCGTCACATTGCTCGCCGTACCTATTCTGGCCGTCTTGCTTCTTTCGGCCGATACCCAGCCTGCCATTCACGTCGCTCCCATGAATACCGTAGGGCCGCGCCCTGTCGAGACACAGACCCAGTCTTCTGTGATTCGCGACTACCTTTTGGCCTGGCAGAGCATGAACGCCGCGCTCAGTGAGAATCGCGTCGATGTTGTTGATGCGTCCTTCGTGGGTCAGGCCAGGGAAAGACTCATCAATACCATTCGCGAACAGCAGAATATAGGCATTCGCACAAGCTACCAGGACAAATCCCACGACATCAAAGTTCTGTTCTACTCGCCCGAAGGTTTGTCGATCCAGTTGACGGACGAAGTGGAGTACGACGTGGATGTCCAGAACGGCGATCACGCCCTGGGATCTCAACCGGTCCATGCGCGCTATGTTGCCGTGCTGACTCCTACCGAGTCGAAGTGGAAGGTGCGTGTCTTTCAAGGCGGCACGCCGTGAGTGAATGTCCATCCGCCAATGAGGTCAATTGGCAAAGACTTTAAGAGCATGTTCATCGCACATTGATCGCAAGTAATCGGAACCCAGGAGCCACTATGATCTCGGTCGTCATCCCCATCTACAACGAAGAAGAAATCATCTCGTTGCTTCACGAAGCCGTCAGTACCTCCATGAATGAGATTGACGACAACTGGGAAGTGGTCTACGTGAACGATGGGTCGAAAGATTCGTCTCTCCACTTGCTGCGTGAGTTGCAGGCGCGAGACCCGCATGTTGTGGTCGTCGAGCTTTCGCGCAATTGGGGACACATGGGCGCCCTGCACGCCGGACTGCAGACCGCCCGCGGCGACGCCGTTGTGTTGATGGATGGCGATCTCCAGGATCCTCCCGAAGTTGTGCCGAAGTTGGTCGCTGCCTGGCGCGAGGGCGCGCAGGTAGTCACCGCTGTCCGCCGCAGCCGGCAGGAAAGCCGCAAAGTGCTGGCCCTTCTCTTCCCTCTTTTTTATCGTGTGCTGGGAGCCATCTCCGACTATCCGATCCCGCTCAACGCCGGCATCTTTGGCTTGCTCGACCGACAGGTGCTCGACTCGCTCAACAACCTGCGGGAAGGCAACCGCTACCTTCCGGGCCTTCGCGCCTGGGTCGGATATCGCACCGCCGTCGTCTATTACGATCGCCAGGACCGCATTGGCGGCGAGGGCAAGCTCAGCTTCATGAGCCGCATCAAGTATGCGATGGATGCCATCACCAGCTTCAGCTACAAGCCGCTGCGCATGACCTTCGCTCTGGCGGCGCTCTCATTCTTCGCCGCAGTCGTATTCGCCCTCGCAGCCCTCGTATCAAGCGCCAACGGCATGTTCTATGGCCTGTTCGCCACCATCTTCGTGATGAGCAGCCTTCCCCTGCTTTGCCTCGGAATCATGGGCGAATACCTGGGCCGGGTCTATGACGAGGTCCGCGCCCGCCCCCTGTCCATCATTAATCGCGTCTATCAATCCGAGCAGGTCTTCGCCTCCACGGGACTGAGATCGGAGGAGGTCATCGATGTTCGCGCTCGCAAGATGGAGACAATGTTTCCTGCGGCCTGATCGTCTGTGTAGGCACCCACATCGAGATAAAGTCCTGCAGGGAGGACCGACAATAGCCCGGCGCTTCAGCGCAGGTTCAGGTTCCTACATTGCGACAAAGTCCCGCGGGAACGACTGGCTTCTCATGCCCACACTCTATTTCCGGGTGGCCGACGTTTTTCGAAATACGGCTCCCACCCACTGTCAACTTCAATGCGAAGCCGCTTTCGCCCCGCCATCGCACTTCGCGGAACCGCGCTCGATCGCTGTCCCCTCTTCGTAGTCGTTCCAGGTCGCAATCAATAGAAACGGAAGCGGATTATCGGCGGGATAATATTCCCGCGGAAGCTTCATCGTGTCCGCCAAAGTAGCGCCACAACGCTGCGACATGTACCGCCCCAGGCTCCACGAAGCCTTCCGGTCGTCAAATCCGGCCCATGCCGCACCGACGGCTATCTTATCGGGATACTTGGTCCGCATAGTCTGGTAGAAGTCGCCTAAGTAATCCTCTCCCCAATTGCTTCCGTCCTTCGCCCATCCCTTTTTCCCCGGATTCACCCAGGCGTAAAAACCGTCAAAATCAGCTGCATAAGTGGTATGCCGGTATTCATAAATAAGCAGCGGTCGAGGATTCCACTTATCAGTTTCCGCCCGCACTCGCGTCCAATCGGTGTTGCCGCCCTTAGGAAAGATGAAGATAACCGGATGCCCATGGTACATCAGGTAAGCCTTGCTTCCCGGGGCTCCCGCTGCGAGGTACTTGTCGCGGAACGAATCGAAAGAAACCAGAGCATCGTCGGTCGCTTCGTCGGTCTCCTTGTCGGTCTCGTCGTACATCATGGCAACTGTAAAGTTTTGCTCGGCAGCGAGTGGTTGCAGCAGGCTATAGCTTTTATCCAGAAACGGTTCCCGGTCTCCGTACCAATCCACCACAAATCCAGAAATCCCCAGCTTCTTCGCCTGCTCGATCTGTTTTGCCAGCGTCACGGGATCCTGCGAGGAATATCCAACGTTAATATGCTGCGGATGGCCAAACCATGGCTCATATACCGCCAGAACCCTGGTCGGGCCGGTCGCGGACGGAGCGGATTGCCGGAAGGTCTGGCGCACGCTGGTGTGCGTGCAGCCCCCAAAGGTAAGAAGGAGCGCGGCAACTGACGTACACAGAGAACGAAGAGGCATGGGCTACTCGATTAGAGGCTGGGCGGGAAGCCGGGGTTGCAGCCAGAATCGGCGCATCTACTGGTTTCCGCGGGCAGCTACAAATTAATAAGTTGCATCAGAGAACTGACTCCATTGAGATCCGGTCCGCGCTCCCCGGCGATGGCCGGCTCAACGTTCGCCACTTGGGAGTCGGAGTCGGTTCCGTGCAGTCAAGTATGATCCAGCGAATCAGCGAAAGAACGAGGACTCCGCGAGAGCGTGTACTGGGCGGAAGCGCCGTGATGTTGACCGGCCTTGGTCTGGTCACCGTCATCAACTTCGGCTACAACCTCGCGGTCGCCCGATTCCTCGGACCGATCGCATTTGGCCATACCACTGCCGTCTACACCCTGCTGATTCTGATTTCATCGGTCACGCTGTCTTTTCAGATTCTGACCGCCAAAATGGTGGCGCAGCGGGGATCGCACGAGGCGCGGAGCCTCGCCTATCGCAGCTTTCATCGCTGGGCATGGGCAGCCGGAATATTCGTTAGTGCACTCCTTCTGCTGTTCCGCAACGCCGTCACCAGCTATTTGAACCTCAAGGATCCGGCTTTGATTGTTCTGCTGGCGGTCGGTACCACGTTTTATGTTCCGCTCGGAGCGCGCCGGGGCTACATCCAGGGAGTGTGCAATTTCCGTCATCTGGCCAGCAATCTTGTTCTGGAAGGCCTTACCCGTCTGTGCGGCTCGTACCTGCTCATCGAACTCGGCAAGGGCGTCAGGGGCGTCATTGCGGCCAATGCCGCGGCCGTGATAGTGGCTTATTTCTTTGCGCGGTCGAAGACTTGCAGGCCGGGCGACACGGTATCGGATGTCACCGTTGATTTCCGCGAGAGCCTGCAAGCCGCAGTTTTTTTCACTGGCCAAGTGGTCATCAACAACTGCGATATCGTGGTCGTCAAGCATTTTTTCCCGGCCGAGGTCGCCGGCGTTTACGCGGCCGTGGCCATGGTCGGGCGTGTTGTCTTCGCCTTTTCCTGGTCGATCGTGAGCAGCATGTTCCCGATTGCGGCGGAGAGTCGCAGCCGAAATCAGGACGACCGCGGGGTTCTCGGCACATCCATGCTCATGGTTTCCGGGATCTGCATGGCTTTCATGCTCGGCCTGCGGCTGGCGCCCTCCGCCATTTGGACGCACTTGTTCGGCCCCCAGTTCGGCACCGTCAGCGGAAGCAATTTTCGTTATCTCCTGGTGCTCTACGCACTCTCCGCGGGAGTGTACAGCCTGAGTGTCGTGCTCATCGCCTACGAGATGTCGCGGAAGATCGCGAACACCGGTTGGGTGCAACTGGTAATCGGCGGCGCCGTCGTGGGCGGAATCTACATGTTCCACGCATCCCTGGCGCAGGTCATCTGGGTACAGGTCTTCCTCATGGCGGTGCTGGTCCTCTGCGTCGCCATTCCGTTCTTGTTCACCCTGTTCAGGGGTCTGAGCCAGGATCGTAAGCGGGTGGCCGTGCCCGGGTTCGTCCGTCTTCGCAGACCGGTCTCTGAAGATGAAGTCATCGCGGAATTTCTCAGGAATGATTTCCACTCTCCCGTCTTCAAGCAGTATCAGACCGCGCTAGGAAACCTCGTCGACGCGCCCGACTTGCAGCACGATGGCCAAAACAAGGTGCGCCGCGCGCTTTTCAACGTCCGGCACCGCGCGCTCTGGAAAGAGCTTCCCAAAGACACGGAGTGGTTTGAAGCCGAAATCGAAATGAAAGACTTGGATCGCGTGCGCGTGTTTCCGCGCGCCCAGTGGCGAAAGTTTGCGCTCGGCGATTTCGATCTTACACAGGTAGCGCAAAGGATCGTTGACGACCGCTATCGGGACCGCGCGAGTGGTGCCTTTCTTGCAAAGATCGACGATCTACGCGCCCATCTGAAGCAGGAGGCTGTCGGCGGCGCCGTGCTTCTCATCGGAGAAACAGAAAGCGGCCCTTTCACCATTCTTGATGGAAATCACCGGTTGGTTGCAGCCTTGCTGACCTCCGCCCAGGCGCTGAAGAGATTTCGCTTTCTTTGCGGCTTGTCCCCAAAGATGGCGCAGTGCTGCTGGTACCGCACCAACGTGGCCACCCTCACCCGCTACGGCACCAACCGGATGCGCAACTTCGTTCATGACCCTGAAAAGGAATTGGAAAGGTTGCTGCAACGCTCCGGCAGAACCAGCGCACCGGCCGCCTGATTATTCAGCCTGTAACTTTCTGTGTGCGCTTCGTCCCGCAATTTCTGCCGTCGGACGATTGGTCCCCTTTGGAACTCGCGGGATCCACGCACCTAGGACGCCTGCTGCTCGTTTGTTGCGCTTAATGTTTGGGAGCGGGCCACCGTCTGATCGATTGCTTCTATAATTTCATCCACCAGGCGAGTCAACTTCGCATTGTCCTGTTCCTTCACCGCGGCAGCGCAGAGTTCGCGCCAGTCCTTACGTTTGCTCTCCGCCATTGAATGTGCCTCCTTGCCGTCGCTATTTGGAAAGCAAATCTCGTACCACACTCTAAGTGATTCACAGTAAATGAAAACCCTGAGCGGGCCCGCGTGTAAATATTTCCACCGGCGTAAACAGATGTGGAAATCCGACGCCTCGAACCCTTGCAAACTAGACCTCCGAGGGAAGGGTGACACAAGAGTAAACGGAATACCGCGAGACCATTTCGCTTCTAGAGCATTGACCTGATGGTTCGTTGCTGCACCTCTGGTTAGAGTCAATGTCGTGACACATTGTGCCATTCAAGGAGACTTATGAATAAAGATAGAGTGGAAGGAAAAGCAAAAGATGTTGCCGGACGAGTCGAGCGCCAAGCCGGCGAGTGGACTGACGACCCCAAAATGCAGGTTCGTGGTGCGGCCAAACAAGTCGAGGGCAAAGTCCAGAATGCGGTAGGCCAAATGAAAGACGCCAGCAAGGACGCGATCAACAAACACAAGGAAGAAGAAAACGAGGAGCGAAAAAACGAGATAGAAACCTCCCATGCCGCCGGTTCTGGGCACCGGCGCTAACCACCGCCTCTAAGGAACGGCGCGGGTTGAATTACAACTCGCGCCGGCCCTGACGACGCCAGCACGATCGACCAGTGGTCGAAGGTAATAAGGGTTCCGCTGTATTGTTCGACCATTGCCCGGAGGCTACATTTTAAAGAAGAAACCTATTTCTGCTTGGGGACCAATTCATTGATCCGTATTTTGCTAGCCGACGACAATCCCGCGGTGCGACGCTACCTTCGTGGCCTGCTTGAACAGCAGGATGGATGGCGTGTGTGCGACGAAGCGTGCGACGGCGCTGAGGCTGTGCGACGCTTTGAAACCGGCCACCATGACTTGATTGTGCTTGACTTTCAAATGCCCGAGATGAATGGCCTGGAAGCCGCGCGCAAGATTATTCGTGAGTCCCCGAATACTCCAATTTTGATGGTGACTCTCTACCTCTCAAAGCAACTGTCGGCCGAAGCCCAAAAAGCGGGCATTAAGGGAACCTGTCCCAAAACCCACATCAGTTGCGTGGTCGACGCGGTCTCCGCCCTCCTCCGCGAAGAAACCTATTTTCCAAACTGAGTGACCAATGGCCCGATGGAACTACAGCATTCACTGTATTCGACAAACTTCCGCCGTTTGATACCGTTGTTCCTGCAGTGGATCGGAAAAGAAAACGTTCCTTCACGAGTGACGGCCAACAAGTTCGGATCTCAAACTGGATTTTCATGGCGCGCTCTCGTCGCAGGCGCACGAGCCCCGTTATTGATTCCGATCTCAGTCCCGCGATCAGCTTCGCGGTTCCGGTTGGGGTAGCTGATGACTTTCCCGCATGATCTGCATCATCATCTGGGCGAGCGATTCAACTACCGGAATGCTGGTGAAATTAAGGTTGGCGAAGGGTCCCTTTCAGCTCTCCGCCAAGAGCTGGGAGACTCATGACACTTCGTATTTTAGTGGTGGATGACCACCCGATCGTTAGGCGGGGCCTGAAGACTCTGCTCTCGGGACAACCCGGCTGGGAAGTGGTGGATGAAGCGGCGGATGGAGTGGAGGCGGTGGACAAGTCCAGCCGCTTGAACCCCGATCTGGTCGTGCTCGATCTAAGCATGCCGAATATGGGTGGACTCGAAGCTTGTCGCCAGATTGTGAAGACGGTTCCGCAGTGTGAGGTCTTGATAGTGACGCAACACGATTCACCGCAAATGATGCGCGAGGCGGGCGCGGCGGGCGCCCGGGGTTATGTGGTCAAATCGAATATCGCCAGCGAACTGGTCAGCGCGGTGCAAGCGACAAGTCAGCACCGCCCATTTTGGCCCAAGGCCATGACTGGCTTAAAGCGGGACGTGCAATAGAGTTCATTCCGGATACACTGGGTTAATTTCAATGGGAGGGGTACCCATGAAACTGCGAATTCTGGTTGCGGATGATCATGAAGTCGTGCGTCGCGGTCTGTGCACGTTGCTGCAAGCGCACGAGGGATGGGAAATCTGTGGCGAAGCCATCGACGGGCGCGACGCCGTCGAAAAAGCAAAGACGTTGAAGCCGGATGTCGTGATTCTCGATGTCGGCATGCCCAACCTCAATGGTCTCGCTGCAACCCGTCAGTTGATGCAGCAGGATCCCCGCTACAAGATCATCGTTCTCACCATAACCGACGTCGACCAGGTGATCAGGGAGGCTTTGGACGCTGGCGCTCGCGGCTTTGTGCTTAAGTCCGATGCCGCCCGTGATCTGGTCACGGCCGTCGAGGCTCTGCAGCGCAACCGGATGTTCTTCACTTCGCGCGTGAACGAGATGGTTCTGGCCGGTTTTCTCGATAAGGGCACAACCGTATCACGCGGCGATACTCCCAAAATGCCGACTCTTACCGCCCGCGAGCACGAAGTGATTCAACTATTGGCGGAAGGCAAGAGCTCGAAGGAAGTCGCCTGCCTGTTGAACCTGAGCACCAAAACTGCCGAAACGCATCGCAGTAACATTATGCGGAAGCTCGGCTTTCACTCAATTCGCGATCTGGTCGTGTATGCGATCCAGAACAACATCATCCAGGTACAGACTTCTCAGCCAAGCCCGCCCCCGGAGAGTTCCGTCGCGCAGTGAGTATTCGTTGCGCCTGCAAAAGACTGCTGACCACTGGCAGTTGGGCGAAGGGGCCCTACCCTTCGGGATGGGAGCAGCCCCGCCACCGCCGAAACACCTAACCGTTTGTTCCCGTCGACTCTTGTTCGGACGAAAACCTCTGCCTCATTCTGTCCCCGAAGACGTGAACCTTGTCCGCGATAGCATTGCGGGTTTCCTCGCCGCTGGCTGGCGCCAGTATCATGCCGATGGCGAGGCCAATTCCCACGCCCGCGGCCAGGCTCAGAGCGCTGCTGACAAACTGGCTGTCATCTTCTCCGCGGATCGCTCTTGACGCACGGCTGACGCGGTCGCTCGCCGTCTCATATTTGTCCTGGGCGAAATCGCGCAGATCGTTCAGATTCCCGGACGCCCGATCGCGCAAATCATTCAGATTGGCCGCTGCCCGGTCCCGAATTTTCCGGGTCGACTGATCCGTTTGCTCGAGCAGGTAGAGACCGGTTCCCAGGAGTAGCTTCAGAAAGTTATTCATAGTTTCCATCCTTTCAATGCACGATTGGAAAAACCGTGGCTGACGTGCGACGTTAGACCGCGCTGCGGCGGCCCGTGACGAGATTAAAAATGAGTGTGATGACGGCCAGAACTAAAAGGATGTGAATAAAACCGCCCAAGGTGTAAGAGCTCACCATCCCCAGTAGCCACAAGACCAGAAGAACAACAAAAATTGTCCAAAGCATTCGCTACCTCGTACGTTGCCCATGGATGCGCCTGAATTGCAAGCAGAGCTTAACATCTGCCCCACTCCCCACCATCAGGTCGATGCTGTATACAGGTAATAGTTTCACGTATCGTTGACGCAAGCAATTGCAGCGCTTTGGATATCGCCGGCAGATCTTCGTATTCGTCCGACCGCTACTGTTTTTTTACGGCTTCTTTAGAGACTCGACCTGATTGTTCCTCCACAAAGGGCGCCCTATTCTGTAGCAAGTGCCTCGGCGTCCACACATTTCGAGCAACCACCTGGCCAGCGTTTATAACCGATTCTCAATCATCAAGGAGCATTGCATATGGCAAGTAAGACAGCTGTTTTCGGAATCTATCCCGCGTACGCGAGCGTGGAGAATGGCGTAGAAGGCCTGCGAGAAGGCGGGTTCAATAGTAGCGATATCTCAGTGTTGTTCCCAGAAGGCTCGGGGACTAGAGACTTCGCACATGAAAAAGGTACAAAAGCTCCCGAGGGCGCAACCGCGGGAGCGGGAACCGGCGCAGTAGTCGGTGGTGCTTTAGGTTGGCTGGTGGGCATCGGGACTCTCGCCATTCCGGGGTTAGGTCCTTTCATCGCCGCCGGTCCTCTCATGGCCGCGCTCGCGGGAGTAGGTGTGGGCGGCGCCGTCGGTGGCATTGCCGGAGCCTTGATCGGCATGGGTATTCCCGAATACGAAGCCAAGCGCTACGAAGGTCATGTCAAGGATGGCGGAATTCTTCTCTCTGTTCACTGCGATAGCTCGGAATGGAAGAATCGAGCCAAGGAGATTTTGGAACGAACTGGCGCTAAGGATATTTCGTCGACTACCGAAGCCGCTTCCGACACTCCCGAGTATCGGGATCTCCCCCGGGCGGTCTAAGCCAACTCTGGGGGAACACAATTGTGTTCCCCCTCTTCAAATTGTCGAACAACTCTGGAGTGATTCATATGAAGGCTCTGCTCGCAGTAGGCTTGGCAGTACTGATTCTCGGCATCGTTTCTTTCTTTGTTCCCTTCCCCCACTCCGAGCACCATGGCATCCGTGCCGGCGACTTGCATCTCGGAGTTCGCACCGAGCATAGCGAGCGTGTCTCCCCCGCGGTCAGTGTTCTGCTCGTTGTTATGGGTGCGGGCATCATGATTGCCGGGAAAAGCAAAGCCTGAATGTAGGATGGCCCACATGCCTCGATATTTTTGGCTCCCGTCCTACCTCACTTCAGTTTTCTGCACCTAAGAACTACGACGCACAAATTTGCAGGTTCTGTGCTTCGGGTCAACGTTGATAAGGAGCTTCTCATGGGAAATGAACCGAACAAACAGCAAGGACAGCAAGGACAACAGGGACAACAAGGCCAATCGCAACAGGGTGGTCAACAATCCCATCAGCAGGGACAACAGTCTCATCAGCAAGGTCAGCAGGACGACAAGTGGAAGAACCAGTCGCAAACTGGCCAGGGAACTCAGGACATGTTGAAGAAGGACCCGTCGCGGCAGTCCGGATCGGGCGACCAGTCCGAGCAGGAAGATGATCAGGGCTCAAAACGGCGCGCGTCGTAATTTCAACCGGAGCACTAAATAAACTCCAGCCACGGCATACCAGCCGTGGCTTTTTTCTTGCTACGGCTGCGGCGCTTCTGGTGAGCTACTCTGGCCAGCCATAGGGTCCGATCCAGTTTTATTTTTGCCTGGGCTGAAAGGCGAGAAGCAGGCAGCCAATCACGAGGAATCCGGCTGCCTGCTCGAAAGGTGGGCGTGTAACGAGGAAATCAATTGTGAAGATAGACCACACCCGCCGGCCCGGCAATAATGTCTGCGCTGTACTTCGTCTCGGAATTTCTCTGTAGAAGCTGGTGGCCTACCGTTACTAGGAAATGCTACAGCACTGGGGCTCTGCCACTAGGGATTGGAACCGATAGACCATTCCTCCTTCCCAATCTAACCTCCGTTTTGTAGAGGACTTGTGGGGCAGCCTACAACCGTCCACTCAGTTAAGGAGATTAGAGTGCTCAACGATTCCCCCGCTCCGCCGATTTCGGAGGCCGAAATCATCCGTCGCGCCCAGAAAGGTGACGTAGAAGCCTTTGGCATCCTCTTTCAAAAACATAAAACCCGTGTCTATGCCTTATGCCTGCGCATGACCCGGAATACAGCGGAGGCCGAAGATCTCACCCAGGATGCCTTCCTCCATGTTTTTCGCAAGCTGTCAGCCTTCCGCGCCGACTCCGCCCTGTCAACCTGGCTCTATCGTGTCACTGTCAACACCGTACTCATGCATTTTCGGAAGAGATCGCTGGTCACGGTTTCGGCCGATAAACCCCAATCCCACGAACAGGACGGCAATGCCTCCCCCCGGGACTTCCCGACGACCGATTTCCGCCTCGCAGGTTCCGTCGACCGCGTGGCATTGAATCGGGCGCTCGCAGAATTGCCCAATGGATATCGCAGGATATTTCTCCTGCACGAAGTCGCCGGATATGAGCACCGCGAGATTGCCACCTTCCTCGGCTGCTCCGTTGGCAATTCAAAATCCCAGTTGCACAAGGCCCGGCAGCGCATTCGCGAGGTATTGCGACGCTCGGTGGGTCCGCAATACCATGACTCCCGCGGAGGGGCTCTGTCGCGTCTGCCCGGCTCCCTGTCTGCCGGAACTCCACGTTGGGCATAAACCTGACGTCGGAAGGGACTACGTTACGCTCCGGAGAGTTCCTACAGGATTGCACCTATAGAACACACTCTCCGCAGCGGCTACGGTAAAGCTGGTAAAAGGGTCTACATAACGAGTGGCCCATCTGGGCCCAGAAAGAGGTTTTCTGTGAAATCGACGTACAGAGTACGACACACCGCCCTCATCGCTGTCGGCGCTATGCTTTTAATGTTGGCCAGCGCAAGCATAGTGTGGGCCGCTGATGACAAAGACGAATCCGATATCGCAAAACGTATCGATAACTCCGCCCATGTGCTCGACGAAATCATGGGCACGCCTGACAAGGCCATTCCCGACAAAATCATGAGCGATGCCAAGTGCATCGCCGTCATACCTTCCATGGTCAAGATTGCCGTAGGCTTCGGCGGCAATCATGGCAAAGGCGTCGCGACCTGCCGCACCGACCATGGTTGGAGCGCTCCCGCTCCCATCGTGATCACCGGTGGCAGCTGGGGCTTGCAACTCGGCGGTCAGGCTGTCGACATCATTATGGTCGTGACCAATGACCGGGGCATGCAACACCTCCTTTCCAGCAAATTTAAGCTCGGCGGAGAAGCTTCGGCCGCGGCTGGCCCGGTAGGTCGTGACGCGGGCGCGGACACCGACTGGAAGATGAAAGCTGAAGTTCTGACCTATTCCCGAGCGCGCGGCCTCTTCGCCGGTATTGACCTCACCGGCGCCGTTGTCGCCCAGGACAAGGATTCCACCCGCATCCTCTACGGAAAGATGGTTCCCTTTGAGAAGATTCTCCGCGGGCAGGTGAAGCCGCCAACTGACAGCGATGCGTTCCTCTCCACCGTCCGGAAGTATTCGCACCAGGCAAAAGAGCAGGGCATGTAATACAAAAAAGTCTGGCGACTTTGACAGCCATACGAGGTGTGGCGCGGAAACGGCTAGCTGCAATCACAGCTGGCCGTTTTCTTTTTCTGCAGCCGTTTCCTTCCACCTACCGCTGATCCGCGCCCTTTTCTACCAAATGAAACTTCCGCTCTTACGGATTTCTCCCGATGGGGACCCCTCGAATTGCCTTGTACTCTTGCAATCGAGTTCAACGGAGTCGGAAGTGTTCTCCAGTCCCCTTGAACTTCGGCCGGTGCGGACGCGAGTAACGCCGCTACTACGAACCCGGCACCGACACCAGGCTTCGCGTCGCCGCGTGACTTCTAAATCAACGGAGGGAGTTAATGTCCACAATTCTACTCATCGTCCTGGTTCTGCTGTTGATCGGCGCTTTACCCACATGGCCGTACAGCACGGGTTGGGGCTATTATCCAAGCGGTGGCTTGGGATTGGTCCTGATCATCGTGCTAGTCCTCGCTCTGATGGGCCGCTTTTAAGAGGTCGCTCACCGCGAGCCTCTGGCGATCGTCTCCGCTCGGCTCGTTACAGGTTCCAGTAGGGAATGGGAGTGTGGCCCAGGTTTTTGTCGTTTCCCTGGCTTGGACTCGACCGAAGCGGAACGACGTCAGGCGAGTTACCGCTCCCCTTCCCCGCTGGGTTTCATCTGCCCCGGTTTCATCTGCCCGAGGCTGAGTTACCTCGAGCGGATCTCTCCGGATGGAGCGCGTGTCTATGGTCATGATAATGTCGTTCAATCGCAGCGGTGCCCTGTGACCTACGATAAGAACGACGACCCACGCTTTTCCCGCAGTTTATCGCATCGGAAGTGGAAATGGATCGGAGGAATCGCTGGCGTCTTTCTCCTCCTCCTTATATTCACTTCCTTGTACTTGAGAACTCATGCTGAACCTCTTCTCCGCGCTCGCGTGATCGAGACCCTGACAGCGCGCTTCCATAGCAAGGTTGAGTTGGCAGAATTCCACGTTTGGGTCGCGGACGGCCTCGAGGCCTCCGGAAAAGGCCTGGAAATTTTTGGCCAGACGGATCCGAACATCCACGAACCAGGAATACAGCCGCTGATTGCGATCGAAGAATTTCGCTTCCACACCGGCATTTTTAACCTCCTCCACTCTCCCATGCATGTGCAGACCGTCCGCCTGAAGGGACTGGCCCTCAACATTCCTCCCGCCGGTCAGCGCCAGCAGATGGAAGACATGGGTCCAAAGGGAGCCAAAATAAAAATCTTCGTCGATCGGTTTGTCAGCGAAGACGCTCAGCTGATAATCAATACCTCCCGTACGGACAAGCTGCCCTTGGAATTCAGCATTGGCAATCTGACGATGAACGACATTGGACCCGGCCAGCCGCTCCACTTCGATGCCACGTTGCTGAATCCCAAACCGGTCGGCAATATTTCGTCGAGCGGCCTCTTTGGCCCCTTTCAGGCAGACGATCCACGCGCTACCGCGGTGAAAGGAGATTACTCGTTCAGCAATGCGAATCTGGCTTCGATCAAGGGCATCGCGGGAATCCTCTCTTCAACCGGCCAATATGCCGGCACCCTGGGACACATAGTCGTCGACGGCCAGACCAAAACGCCAGACTTCCGCCTGTCGGTGAGCGGACATCCCGTACCCCTCGAGACCACCTTTCATGCCATCGTCGATGGCACCAGCGGCAATACCTATCTCCAGCCCGTCAATGCCAAAGTGTTGCATTCCTCTTTTGTTGCTCAAGGCTCCGTTGTCCGTACGAAAGGAATCAAGGGACACGAAATCGCTCTCGAGGTCTCGATCGATCACGCCCGAATCGACGACCTGCTCAAGTTAGGCGTTCGAACCGATCCCCCCGTAATGACGGGAGACGTGATTTCCAAAACTAAACTCGACATTCGGCCCGGTGAAGAAGACATCACTGCCCGCCTGCGGCTGAAGGGCGATTTTCAGGTATCGGATGCCCATTTCAGCAACGACAGAATCCAGAGAGACATCGATCAATTGAGCCTGCGCAGCCAGGGAAAAGCAAAATTGGCGAAGGCCGGTACCCAGGAAGACGTACGCTCCAACCTCGAAGGCGTATTCGATTTAAGAAATGGCGTTCTGACCTTCTCCCAACTGCGCTTTCATGTCCCGGGAACGATGGTCGAGATGACCGGCGAGTATACCCTCGATGGCAACACATTCGATTTTCACGGCAAGCTGGACCTCGACGCGAAGCTTTCGCACACTATGACCGGCTGGAAATCAATCTTGCTCAAACCCGCCGATCCTTTTTTCAGCAAGCACGGCCATGGAACCGAGGTCCCCATCAAGATCACCGGCACCAGATCGGCTCCCCACTTCGGTTTGGACTTTGGCCGTAACAATGACAAGAGGGCTGAACCCGTGGCACGCCGCTGAGCCCATGTCCGCTCCTAAGTCCTTTTTCCCTTCCACCCTCTCATTTTAGGAACTGAGGTCCTCCTGAGCGCAATCACTATCTCAAAGAAAGCCGCCGGATCCCAACAAATCTACGTCCTTCTCCGCAAAAAGCTGCGGGGCAAGCTGGACGCTTCGCCCCGCACACAGCCGTTTCGACCCGTGATACTGCCTCTAAGGCTTCCGCTCAGGGGGCCTCGGAGCCGCGCTTCTTGCGGGCTGCTGGCGTTGCTGCAAGTGCTGCATCTGTTCGGTGTGCCTTTGCTGCAATTGCTGCGTCTGCTGCTGGTGCCTCTGCTCCATCTGTTGCTGCTTGGCTTCATTCGCCTGCTGCTTGGCCATTTGCTGGTGTTCTTTATCCTGCTGTGCCTGGAGCTTCTGCCGCTCTTTGTTTTGTTGTTTCACCAGTTTTTCCTGCTGCTTCTGATACTTCTTGTCCTGCTTCGCATTCCCGGTGTTGGGAGCCGCCGGACGTTCCACCGCCGGCAAATCTTTGGGATGAACCGCGGCCTTCTCCCCACGATTCGTGTCCTCGGCCGTCCTGCCAGCCTCGTTACCCCGGGCAGCATTGCCCTCTCCGCGCGCCGCGTTTTCTTCCGGAGCGCCTCCTTTCGCCGGAGCATGGTAAGGCGCCCCCGCTTCCTTCGCGTGAATCACTCCCTCACCCTTGAAATCTCCCGGCCTCGCCGTCGCCGCGATGGGAGGCTTCCCGTGGTTCGTGGAAGCTCGCAACTCAGGATTGCTGCGCGCTTCTTGCACATGCTGTGTCTGCGCCGCCACCGGTGGCAGATGCCGTTCATGGGCGGCTGCTTCCTGCTGGGGCGTGGGTCGCGCCGTCGTCCCGCCATTCCCGCCGTTATAGCTGACGTGGTTGACGGTGACGTTCTCCACTCTTGACTCGTAGACATTGTGGATGTTCGTCACATTCACATTCATCACCGCGCGGTTGTAGAAGAAGTGCCCGTTGTCCCATCGCCCCCCTTCAAAGCCCGCGCCGAAGTAGCCGAATCCGTAGTTAATTCCCCCGTAAAAACCTACCGTGGGTCCCCAATATCCGTCATAGAAAACAAAGCCCCCGTCGCCCCAGCCCCAATACGGAGGCGTCCAGAGGAACCCGACTTCCGGGGCCATCACCCACGTTCCCGGAACCCAATAGTAATCGTCATAGTCCGCGTCCCAAGCCCAGTAACCGGGCGTCCAAAGATACCCATCGCCTGGGCATAGCGGCTGCTCGTAGACGGGGAGGGCTGGAGGTGCGAAGGAAATCGCCACCCCGATCTGCCCAAACAATGCTGATGACATGCTCAGCATCACGCACGCAAGTAACAAAAATCGAACCGCTCGACTAATAAGCATAGTGGTTTCTCCTGGCCCTGGAACCACTTGGTTAGTTGCAGCCCTTGTTGGCCTGGTTGTTTTGTTTCGAACAAACCCGGTCCGTCAGTTGCCCGTACGTGAGATCGGCCTAGCCAGTTCTCTTGGAGAAAATCCCATGGAAGCCGCCGTTCACCGAGAGCGACGCCGTGATCGCTTTGACACAGAGGCGGGACTAAGGCGAAACTCACACTTTGGCTAACACCAAAAACATTTTCTTTGTCGGCCTGGTGGTCGCTGCCAGCGGACTCATTTCAACTCCCCTCGCCCTGCTGGCCGGCCTGATCTACGGTTTGTCGTTCGAGCATCCTTACCACGTCGACGCGAGGAAACTCTCTGCATTTCTTCTGCAGGCATCCATCGTTGCGCTCGGCTTCGGAATGAATCTGCACGAGGTCATTCGCGCCGGGCGGAACGGTTTCGTTGACACGGCGATCAGCATAACCTTCGCCATGCTGATGGGCCTTGCAATTGGCCGCCTGTTCCATGTGCAAAAT
>JBEKOW010000019.1:0-28082 GCA_049521375.1 Terriglobales bacterium | reverse complement strand
GGGCGCTGCTGTTGCTGATCGGGCTGGTGAGCCTGGTGGGCATGCCGTACACGGTGCTGATGCCGGTTTTCGCCGACAAGATTCTGCATGGCGGGGCGCGGGGGCTGGGCATCCTGATGGGCGCTACGGGAGTGGGCGCGCTGTTTGGGGCGTTGACGCTGGCGGCCAAGACGGGAGTCAAGGGGCTGGGACGCTGGGTGGCCATCACGTGCGCGGGGTTTGGGGTCAGCCTGGTTCTGTTTTCGTTTTCGCGGTCGTTCTGGTTGTCGGTGGCGCTGCTGCTGCCGGCGGGCTATTCGATGATGCTGCAGATGGCTTGCTCGAATACGCTGATCCAGACGATGGTGCCGGATCAGTTGCGGGGACGAGTGATGTCTCTGTATTCGATGATGTTTATGGGAATGGCTCCGCTGGGCGCGTTGTTTGGAGGAGCGCTGGCGCACCGCATGGGGGCTCCGGTGACGGTTGCGGTGGGCGGAGTGGCGTGCGTGATGGGCGCGATCTGGTTCTGGCGCGCACTGCCGGCGTTGCGTATCGAGGCGCGGCGGCTGATCATCGCGCAGGGCCTGGCCGGGGGCGAGCCGGAGCAGGAACTGAACGCGCAGCCGGTGGAGGAATCGCGCTAGATTACTTCCTGCGAGACTACTGCGTTCTGCTCCAGGTCGGGGGTTTCGGGGCCGGCGGCGAGGGCAGCTATGCCGTATTCGTATCCTCGTTCGAAAGCCTTCAGGTTCAGGTCGCGGAAGCTGGCGGGGACGGAATCGGCTACGGCTTTGCGGACGGCGTCGGCGGTCAGCAACTGGGTTACGGCGGTGAAGAAGCCTACCATCACGATGTTGAGGACCATGCGCTTGCCTAATTCTTCGGCGATGCGGGTGGCGGGGATGCTATAGATTTTTGTTTGCTTTGGGAGATCGGTGACGCGGACCAGGTCGCGTTCGATAAGGAGCGTGCCGTCTTCACGGAGTTCGGTTGCGAACTTGACGTAGGCTTCCTGCGACATCACTACCATTACGTCCGGCTGGGTGACGTAGGGATAGAGCACGGGCGTATCGGAGAGCATGAGCTGGGCGCTGCAGGCTCCGCCGCGCGCTTCGGGGCCGAAGTTCTGGGTCATGGTGGCGAACTTGGCTTCGTGAATGGAGCAAGCCTTGCCGAGCACGATGGCCGAGAGGATGACTCCCTGGCCGCCAAATCCCGCAATGCGAATCTCAGTTAGTGGCATGATTCCTCCTCGCAACCGCCATCGGTGCCGCAGGCTAAGCCTTCCTCTTCGTCGTAATCGACGTACTTTTCGCCCAGGCTCTCGTGCATCTGGGCCTTGAGAAGAGAACCGTAGTCGAGACGGTCGCGGTCGACGAACTTGCCTACGATGATCTCTCCATTCAGCGTAAGCCCGCATTCACTGGTGGGCGCGCCGTGTTTGGTCTTGCTCTTCTCTTTGTAGTACTTCATGGTCTCGAGTCCGTCGCCCAGCTTGTTGCGGCGCTGGTAGAGCGTGGGGCAGGGCGAGATGACTTCGATGAAACTGAATCCTTTTTTCTGAAACGCTTCGGAGATGGAGCGCGCCAACTGGCGGACGTGGAAGGTGGTCCAGCGCGCGACGTAGACGGCTCCGGCGGCCTCGACCAGATGGGGAAGATTGAAAGATGGCTCGAAGGTTCCGTAGGGCGAAGTGGAAGTGGTCGCGTGTCCGGGAGTGGTGGGAGCGGTCTGGCCTCCGGTCATGGCGTAGATGAGATTGTTGACGCAGATGACTTTGAGGTCGATGTTGCGGCGGGCGGCGTGGATCAGATGATTGCCGCCGATGGCGGAGAGGTCTCCATCGCCGGAGTAGACGACTACGGTGAGATTCGGATTCGCGAGCTTCAGGCCGGTGGCGAAGGGAATGGCGCGGCCGTGAGTGGTGTGGAAGGAATCGAGCTTGACGTATCCGGCGACGCGGCCGGTGCAGCCGATGCCGGAAACCAGGGCCAGCGTCTTCGTGTCGATCTTCGATTCGATCAGGGCCTCGGCGAAGCAATTGACGGTGGTGCCGATGCCGCAGCCGGGGCACCAGATGTGGGGCATGCGATCGGTGCGCAGAAACGGCTCCACGGGATTGATCGGGGTGGGATTGATGAGGGTGGTCATCGGACAGCCTCCTGGATCGCGGCGAGAATTTCTTCGGGACGGTGCACGCTGCCTCCGGCGTGGGGAACGAGGACGGTTTTGGCTTGGCCGGCGGCGGCACGTTCTACTTCGCGGACCATCTGTCCTAGATTCAATTCCGGCACGACGAAAGCCTTGGTGTGGGCGGCGAGTTCGCGGATTTTGTTTTCCGGGAAAGGCCAGGCGGTGATGAGGCGCAGCTTGCCGACTTTCATGCCGGTGGCGCGGGCCATGTCAATGGCGCGCTGGGCGACACGCGAGGTGATGCCGTATGAAACGACGATGACGTCGGCATCATCGTTCGAGTCTTCTTCGAACAGGCAGATGCGGTCGGCGGCGGAACGAATCTTGTTCTGGAGTCGCGTCACCAGCGTCTGCTGCACTTTGGGCGTCATGTTGGGATAGCCGCGCTCATCGTGCGTGAGGCCCGTGACGTGGAATTTGTAGCCTTCGCCGGCATGCGCCATTTCGGGCACCATGTCTCCGTTGGTGCCGTAGGGGAGGTAATCTTCCACCGACTTGTGCGTGTGCTTGCGGGGCGTGACCTCGATCTGATCGGCGGGGGGAATGACGACTTTTTCCGTCATGTGGCCGACGACTTCATCCATCATGAACATGACGGGGACGCGAAATTCTTCGGCGAAATTGAATGCTTTGATGGTGAGATCGAAGCACTCCTGCGGCGAGTTCGGGCAGAGCGCGATGATTTCGTAGTCGCCGTGCGATCCCCAGCGCGCCTGCATCATGTCGGATTGGGCGGGGAGCGTGGGCAGGCCGGTGGAGGGACCGCCGCGCTGCACGTCGACGAAGACGCAGGGCGTCTCGGTCATGACCGCGTAGCCGATGTGCTCCATCATGAGCGAGAAGCCGGGGCCGGAGGTCACGGTGAAGGCCTTGGCACCGCCCCAGACTCCGCCCTGAAGAGCGATGGAGGCGGCCAGTTCGTCTTCCATCTGGATAAACGCGCCGCCTACGGTCGGGACACGTTGCGCGAAGCGTTCGACAACTTCGGTGGAAGGTGTGATGGGATAGCCGGCGGCGAAACGCGCGCCAGCGGCCAGTGCGCCTTCGCAGCAGGCGTGGTCGCCATCGAGAAAGTGTGTGCCGGTGAGAACACCGCGCGGATCAGCCTTCATTTTGATTAGCCTCCGGTTTTGCTTCCGGTTTGGGCGCCGGGTTCTTGTGGCCGTAGATGGCGAAGTCCGGACAGTACATGCCGCAGAGGTCGCAGCCGCTGCACTTGTCGGGCGCGACCACATGGGGCGGATGATAGCCTTTGGAATTAAAAGCCGAGGAGAGCGCGAGGACTTTCGTAGGACAGAATTCAACGCAAAACCCGCAGGCCTTGCAGCGCTCGACGACGATGGATACGCGTCCTTTTGCCACGAATACCCCCACAAACGGGAACTTGGCGTCCCCGTAGTTCAGACAGCATTATGGGGTGCCTTATCGCAGCGCGGTGTGATGCGGGTCACGGAGGCGTGTGAGGTCGGACCACCGGGCCAGCGCAGGCGCTCTGTGCACTCTCCGGCGGCTTCAAAAACTCAAGTGCCCCAGATCAGCGCCCAACGAACGGGCGCGAACCTGGGGCACCTTCGTACCTTCTACGTTCCACTGACTACTTCCAAACTAACGTTACTGGCCGCCGCCTCCCGCTACATCCTGCTTGGCCTGGGCTTCGACCTGGTCGGCCTGCGCCTGTTGATCGGCGAGCTGTTTCGCGGCGGTTTCATCCGGTTGCGGAACCGGCACTGCGGAAGCTTCCGTGCCCGTATCCGGAGCCTTCGGCATCCCGTTGGTCCCCTGTTTCTGGGCGAGAGTCTTCAGGCCATCGTTAAGTTGCTCCTCAAAGTGGTTGTGCATCTCCTGGAGGTCATCGACCGAAACTGCGACCTGCTGGCCCGCGCCGCATTCTCCCTTTTTGCTGGCAGAGACGCTGGCATTGACCTTCTGGTCGGCATCGGGAGTGTCGGTGAGGCGCGTGATAACGTCGCCGCTCGTGAGTTCGCACTCCTGACCGTTCGATACGAGCGTGATCGGGGTATCGACGACGAAAGTGCGACGTGCGGGATCGAGAGCCGGTGGAACCTGGCCATTGGCCGGAGCCGGAGCCGCCTGCGCGTTTCCGCCATCCTGCGAGGCAGCCTGTTGCTGCTGCTCGGCAAGTTGAGCCTTGACCTCTTCGGCGATCGCTTCCTTCACCTCAGGACTGAGCGTCACCTGTCCGGAGTTGGCCGAACCGTTGTCATAATTACCCTGGTTGGGCGGCGGATAGTTCCCCGAACCCTGATCGTAAGCGCCAGCCGCTGCCGCATTCGCATCGGCTCGCGACGCGTAGGCAGCCTGCAAGTCTGCCGCTAACAGATAGTCGGTGAGCCAGAAGGCAGGCGATGCGTAGACGGGATAAGGATTCCACCATCCGCCGTAGTAGCCGAACCAGGGCGCCCCGCCCCAGCCCCAGCCGCCCACTCCGATGCCCCAGTAGACGGGCGCTCCCCAAGGACGGAAGCCCCACGCGTAAAAGCCGGGGTGGAACCAGACGCCGGGATAGTAGCCGTAATAGGCATGGCCGCCCCAGTAGTATCCGCGATAGATGCCGACGTGATAGCCGCCGCCGTAATAAGAGGTGCGCGAATAGTAGGAGACGCCGCCCCGCGTCATGTAGGGATGCTGGACGTAGCCGCCTCCACCGCGATTCACGATGGTCGTATTGTTGTGGACGCTGACGATGGTGCGATTGCCATGCAGACCATTGTTGATCTGCATGCCGTTGCGGTTGATGGAGCGAATCTGTCCGTTGGGACGAACGCTGGCAGTGCCGCCGCCGCGGAGAGATACGGTGCGGCCGGGCGCGGCCATCGAACGAGAGCCGGCGGTATTGCCGCGATTGGCCATGGCTCCGCGGTTGCCGCCTGGGTTGCCATTGCCATTGCGGTTGCCGCCGACGTTGCCGCGATTGCCATTCGCCGGACGGTTCATATTCCCGCCCGGGCGATTTCCGGCATTACCCTGAGGTCGATTGCCTTGCGTACGGTTGCCTACATTACGTTCCTCGCTCGGCCGGTTCTGTCCCGCTGAACGGTTGGGACTGGCCGCATGGCCTCCGCCAGATGGATGGCTGGGCGCCGCATGAGCTTGCGGTGCATGACTGGACTGACCATGATTGCTGGGGTGGCTGGCATGCTCGGCTGGCTTGGACTCCGACTTGTGCTCCTCCGCTGCCAGCACCGAGATCGACATACACATCACTGCAAACGCCAGAATCGACCGCCCCAAGACTTTGCGACTACGGATAAGCAAACTCATTACACCCTCCAGATTTCTTAACCTTCGATTTCACGACCCGAACCCTCAACTCAACAGCGCATGATCCGCCGGAACCCTGTGCCTGGCAGCAGTTTCAGCAAAGTCCGATGCTCCATGGGCAGCTCGGATTCCCATGAGTCCAAACAGCTATAACCCGCTACCGGTGGCTTAGTTGTGCATTATATTTCGTTTTCGGGCAGGAAACGATGATGCGGGGGTGACCTGGCCCGAGCCTGGCTACAGGTCGGTGGAGTTTTGGCAAAGACGAGCTGCGCTGTTGGCGAGGTGGTTGGCCTCGGTGTTGTGCTCGCGGGGAATGCGGCGGATGGCAAAGCGAAGGGTGCGGGCGAGTTTGCGGCAGATCCAGTGCAGGGAATAGAGGCGGGGACTGCGGCAGGCATATTGTCCGCTCATCTGGCGGACGACGACGTCCGAATCGGAATAGACGCAGAGGGATTGCGCTTTGCGGGCGAGGGCGCACTGCAACGCTTCGAGCAGGGCCACGTACTCGGCGACGTTGTTGTCCTGCCAGCCGATCCACTTGGAGATGAGAGTGCGGCGGCCGTAGGCATCCTCGACCACGACTCCAATGCCGGCGGGGCCGGGGCTGCCGTGGGAGCTGCCGTCGACGTAGGCTACGAGTTCACTGCCGGCTGGTTGCACGATTCACATCGCTGACTGCACCACGTACTGGGCACTGCTGCCTCGCTGCGGCCATTCCCTGACTGCACCTTGCGTTAAGAATTGCACCGCGTCAAGAGCACTTTGTGTTCATTCGGCAAATAGATTTCCACAGACCATCAAGTCCCGCGGAAAGCGGCGGCTGCGATCATCGTTGAAAAGCCTCGGCTGAAGCGCGATTTGGCGGATTTTCAAATTTTGTTCCGATTACGAATTGCACAAATCACGGGCGTTGACAACTTTTTGAAATGCGCTATCTTAGGTGACGTCGACGGCTGAAAGGGTTGGCTTCAATCAATCGTAGCCAGTCCGAAGTAGGCTGAGTGATCCGCAAAGCGGGGCGACCTGCAGAGCGGCCAGACCCGAAAAAACCGACGAATTCTGCGAGGAAACGCCGGGGTTTGGTACCGCGAAAGCGGTGATTACATCAAGGACCGCGACGGTGCACGCATCCGGGCAGTCGGCTCTCTCGCAAGAGCTGGCGGCTGGAGCGTAACCAATGTCGCGGTCTTTTCTATTTTCCCTGGTCTCTTTCCCCCATCAAATCTGCGGTAGAAGCCCAGGTTATCCGTGCGCAGCGCGGACGGCTTTCCTCCGTAAGAGTGTTGGAGAGCACTTGAGCAATAATCGCCCGAGACGCACCGCACGGTAGAGCGGGAACAGAGCTTCTGGCAACGCAACGACCGCGATATCTCCGGGCCCCGGCGTCAGCGCAAGCCGCCACAGGTAGCGCCAGCGGTCGCCCGATCGCTCGCGCAATTTAAAAATCTGCCGGAAGTAGGCCGTGGAATCAAAGTCGTAGCCGACAGATCCGCGCATCCGCACCGCGCACTCTTCTCCCAGCAAACGCACCTCTTGGTCGTACAGATCGTGCGGACTGGAAGTTGACGCGCCCAGCAGATTTTCGGCCAGCCACAGGCTTACGGCGAGAATTCGCGTGACGCCGAGCGCCCGGGCGCGGGTCATCACGACCGCAAGATCGATGCCCGGAACGCGCAGGCTCTCGGCGATGTCGGCCACCCAGATGAGACGAGTCCAAAGATGCTTGGCGGCATGGAGGCAGAGGACCAGCAGCCCATCTTCGGGCGAGAGGCACGGGACGCCGCTTGCGCCTTGCGCCAAACCCAGCGCCGTCCGGCCTGCGCGCGCCCACAGATCGTCGAATTGAAAATTGCCGGCTTGCCAATCGACCGCATAAAAGTATGGAAGGAGATTCCACTGCAACTCGACGAGGTTCTTTCCCGCCGCGCCATCGAACGAACGCTCGTAGCCAGTACGCAGCCATAAGCGCTCGACGGCCGGAGGGATTTTGCTGGAAGGGCGGTATCCGATTTCCGCCAGAGCTTGCCGGGCGCGCTCAAAATCGGCGGGGGAAATCAGCAGATCGAGATCGGAAAAACTGCGCAGCGCCACGTCACCATAGGCGGTTTGGGCGAGCACCGGTCCTTTATAGGGAAGCGCGCGCACCCGGTTTTGCTCGAAGTGCTGCATGATCCGCGAAAGTTCGGCCGCGAACCAGAGGGAGCGGCGCAGATTCTCCGCACAGGCGGATTGCAGCGCTCGTTGTATCCGTGGAGGAAGGTCGCGAGCATGCGCCGTCAGGTTGTGCGCCACCAGCGGGAGCACTCCGTGATGTTCGGCGAGGCGGAGAAATTCGCTCCAGTCCAACGAGGAGATGCGCTCGATCCGCCGGGGATCGGGCCGGGTCGTGGCACAGGCGCACAAAAGCTCAAACGCGCCGCCTCTCATGAGCGCAAGGCTGGGCGGAGCAGGAATTAGCGAGGCTTCAGCCATTGGACTGCGAACTATAATACGAGTCTTCGGAGCGCGCCGCCTCCGGCCAACCGCTGCCTGCAACGCGGACGGCTGCGAGACTTTCATTGGGCGGGATTGGGCAACTGGTAAATGGATCAGGTCATTTTCGAATCCGTCAGCAAGAAATTCGTTCATCGCCCCGCTTTGTTCAACTGGGTGGGACGAGAGCGCACTGGCGAGACCGTCGCGCTCCACGACGTCTCGTTCGCGGCCGCACCCGGCGACGTGGTTGCATTGCTGGGGCCGAATGGCAGCGGCAAGACCACTACCCTGAAATTAATTTCCACCCTGCTTCTGGCGGATGCGGGCTCGGTGCGCGTCGCCGGATTCGACGTACAACGCGAGGCTGGCAAAGTACGCCGCCAGGTGGGCATCGCCGTAGCCGCCGAGCGATCCTTCTTTCCGCGTCTTTCCGCGCGCGAAAATCTTGACTTCTTTGCCGCGCTCGATGAAGTCCCTCGCCCCGCCCGTCCGGGCCGCATTGAAGAAGTGATGCGCGATAGCGGACTCGCGGAACAAGCCGACACGCTCGTCATGAAATTCTCGAGCGGCATGTACCAGCGCCTGGGACTTGCGCGTGCATTGGTAAAGCGTCCCAGTGTGCTCCTGCTCGACGAGCCCACCCGCAGCCTGGATGCCGCTGCCACCGCGCACTTCTGGGCGACAATTAATGCGCTCGCCGATCAGGAAACCACCGTTTTTCTGGCCACCCACAATTTTGCCGAAGCCGCGGCGGTCGCTACCCGCCTGCTGCTGCTGCATGGCGGAGAACTGCTGGCGGATCGCGTTATGGGTACCCGTTTTTCCGGCGACCAATTTTCTGGCGGCCGGTCATCTGGTGACCCGGTGGGCAATGGAGGCAGCGCCGACGAACTCCGGTCACTTTACTTCCGGCTGACCGGCGAGCCTGACACTGGCTCACACCAGATCGGATTCGCCGAGACCAGGGCGGCAATTCGTGGGCGCGGAGCTGCCTCATGAACCCAACCCTCGACAAGCTGCTCGCCATCCTGCGGCGCGACCTGCTCACCGCCATCCGCCACCGCAGCGGTTTCATGGTCACGCTGGTGGGAGTATTCACGGAGCTGGCGGCGTTCTACTATCTCTCTCGCGCGATCGGCCCCGGCTTTCGTCCGGACGGCGTCGCCTATTTTCCCTTCCTGCTGGTTGGGACCGGGCTCTACACTTTCTTTGTGATGAGCGCCCAGGCGTTCCTCAACGTTGTGCAGGAAGCGCAGCAGACGGGAACTCTCGAAGTCCTCATGACGACTTCGACCAGCCCGGCCGAACTTATCATTCTGAGTTCCGTCTCCGCCTTCGGCGGAAGCCTGACCAATCTGCTGGTCTATGTGTTCGCGGGCGTCGCAGTCTTCCGCGCCGCCGTTCATGCCAATCTTTTGTCTTGCCTCGTGGTCCTCATACTTTCGATGGCACTTGCGCTGGCGCTGGGAATTTTCGCCGCCACCGTTCAGATCGCATTTCAAAAAGGCTCAGCGCTGGTGTGGCTTCTGGGCTCCGGACTCTGGTTCCTCAGTGGAACCCTGTTCCCGGTTCAGAGTTTGCCGCAGCCGCTGGCAGTTCTGGCCGCGGCCCTCCCGCTCCGCTACGCTATTGATGGAATGCGCGGGGCACTGCTCGATGGACAGTCCATTTCGGCCCTGGCTCCAACCCTCAGCGCGCTCGCCATTTTTGTCGTTGTTCTGCTTCCGCTGGCTTTGGGCGCGCTATCCGTGAGCCTTCGCCGGGCCCGCCAGGGTGGAACACTTTCTTTTTATTGAAATACTGCCGGGCCACTCGAACCAATGCTGCCTTACCGATATTGGCAGCCCGTAAACTCATGTAGTACACTGCGCTTACATTTTCAATTTAGTGTGGGAAGAGCGACCTCCGAGGCTCGAAGAGATTATGACCGACCACCAGACCCCCGATCAGCAACAGACCAACCTGGCCGCAACCGGAAAACAGAAAAAGCCTTATCAGAAGCCCGCGTTCCGCTACGAGCGAGTATTCGAAACGGCCGCTCTGTCGTGCGGCAAGATCGCGGGCACTTCTCCTACATGCAACTCTGCGCGCAAGACTTCGTGACTTTGCGCCCATCTCCGGAAGATGCCGCGACCGGTGATGCGCAGCGTTCCGCACTAGCGGCAGAAAGTTTGCGCCAGGGCGGCCGTTTACGGCTGCAAGTCCGGGGGGAAAGTATGCTGCCCACCCTTTGGCCCGGTGATGTAGTCGAGATCGCCCGCTGCTCCCCGGATGACGTGCGCCCAGGCGAGATTGTGCTCGCTCTCCGAGACGGACGCTTTTTTCTCCACCGCTTTGTCGCTCGCCAGACAGATAGCTTCCTGCTGCGCGGCGACTCCATGCCGGCTTATGACCCGCAATTTCCCAGCGAAGCATTGCTCGGGAGACTGGTGCATCGTGTGGAGCGGGGGCAATTTCACTCGGAAGTGGCTCAGGGCGAGGCGCGTTCGGTTCCTCCGCTGCGCCCATGGTCTTGGGCATTCGGAAAATTATTCTGTCATTGTGGGCCGGCGCGCCGCTTAGCCCTGAAGCTTCACGCCCACCGGGAACGCCACGGGAATGGAAGTTGGATCTCCGACCGCGCTCAGTCTCCAGTCCCGAAAACGCAGCTCTTCCATGCTGACATCGTCGATCCAGGAGCTTCATGAAGTCGAATGCCGCCAGATTCGCGGGCAACGTCGCTTGCGTGGAAATCGGAGGCATCCCGATTTCTCTCTCGACTCGTCATGAGCGCTTTGCCGAGTTGCTGCTGCAACGCTATGCCGGATTTCTCAGCTCATCCCGCCCAGAGTTCGCATTGGAGTTCGACATCATCGACGCGGGTACAGCTTCCGATGAGGATGTGCAGGTCCGCCGCGATGGCGCCGAATGGCAAATCCAGCGGGGAGATTTCTCCGCCCGCTGGAATCCCCGCACCGGAACCGGGATTGTCCGCCAGAATGCCAATCCCTACTCGCTCGATTCCGTGTTGCGCATCGTACACAGCCTGATCCTCGCCGAGCGTGGAGGATTTCTGCTGCACGCGGGAAGCGCCATCTGCGACGCGCGGGCTTACATTTTTTCCGGTGTCTCCGGCGCGGGCAAAACGACGATCACGCGGCTGGCGCCTGCGGATGTCACGCTGCTCACCGACGAAATTTCCTACGTTCGTCCGACCGACGCCGGTGGTGTCCACACCCTGCAGGATGGCGGCGGTGATGCCTACCAGGCGTTCGGAACTCCCTTCGCCGGAGAACTTGCCAAGCCAGGTGAAAACTGCCGGGCGCCTGTCGCGCGCCTGTTTTTCCTCGCCCAGGGTCCGGAAAATCGCATTGACCCCATTCCCGCCGCTGAAGCCGTCCGCCTCCTGATGCGCAACATTTTGTTCTTCGCCGGCGATCCCGACCTGGTAGAAAAGCTTCTCGCCGTCGCCTGCGATTTCGTTGCCCGGGTTCCCATTCATCGCCTGACGTTCTATCCTGATAGCAAGGTCTGGGAAGATGTAAGGCATTCCGAAGCCCGCCACTTCGAGCTGCGCCACTTTGCAGGAGAATCCGCGCATGTCTGAAACATATATCGCTCGAAGCTCAACGATTGCCGCCCGCATGCTGGCCGGCGAGATGATGGTGATGAATTCGGCGGACTCCACTTTCTTTACGCTCAATCCGGTGGCTACCGCCATCTGGCAGGGCGCCGACGGATGCACTCCGCTGCGCGAGATTGTCCGCGAGCGCGTCTGCGGGGAGTTCGATATTGAGCCGGAGCAAGCCCAGGTCGATGCCGAGCAGTTTGTCACCGAACTTTCCGGCCACGGCATTCTTCGCGTCTCCGATCAGCCGCTCGCCGGTTCGCAGGAGGTCTCCCGGTGAGCCTCATGGCTGAAGTAGGGCAGAAGGCATTCAACCTTGGCGTGCCGCTCGCCATCCACATGGATGTTACCTTCCGATGCAACGAGCGCTGCGTGCATTGCTATCTGGATCACGACGACCATGGCGAGATGACCACCGCCGAAATCAAAGGCGTGCTCGATCAGCTTGCCGAGGCCGGAGTTTTCTTTCTCACCTTCAGCGGCGGCGAAGTCTTCATGCGCCGCGATTTTCTCGAACTCGTAAAACACGCGCGCCGCCTGCTTTTCAACGTCAAGGTCAAAACGAATGGTGTGATGATCGGCGAGGCCGAAGCGCAACAGCTTCGCGCACTCAACGTGGATACGGTTCAGATCAGCCTCTACTCGCATCGCCCCGAAGTGCACGATGCCATCACCAAGCTGCCGCACTCTTTCGAGCGTTCCATCAAGGCCATCTGTTTTCTGCGCGACCAGGGCTTGCGCGTCACCATTGCTAACGTGCTCATGACCGCCAATCTCTCCGATCATTACGGCACGCAAAAGCTGGCGGCCGAGCTCGGCGTGCAATACACTCTCGATCCCACGATTACGCCCATGATGGATGGCGACACTTCCGTCCTCGCGCTCCGCGTCCCCGGAGAAGAGCTGGTCGAAGTCTTCCGCAATCCCGCGCTCGTGCCCAACCAGGAAGAATTCTGCGCTCCGCCCAAACCCCCATCTGACGAGGATCTGGAGGGCTATTCCTGCAGCGCCGGACATTCTTTCTGTTACATCTCGCCCTACGGAGATGTATTCCCTTGCGTCCAGTTTCCACTGCCCACCGGAAATATCCGCCAGCAGAAATTTCTTGATATCTGGAATCTGTCACCGCAGATGAATGAAGTCCGGTCCATTCAGGCCAAACATCTTTCGACTTGCTCGTCCTGTTCGCACGTTGCCAGTTGCACGCGCTGTCCGGGCTTGGCCTATATGGAGGGTAATATGCGCGGTCCATCGACTGCCGATTGCGAAAAGTCTTTCTACCGCACCGGAGTGCCCACCGCGAACATGCTGCTGCAAGGCCTGGACAAACCGCGAGGCATGTCCGGACAGGGAAGCCCGTTGCTGCAGATTCACCCGCTGGCAGTTTCCGCTTGAGATCGGATTGTCAGGGAACAGGCGCGAAATGCCGTTTACAGCGTCAGCGCGGAAGCGCTCAGGCTGCGTTGCCGCTCCGCGATTCCTTCGGCGCTGGCGAGCTGCTCGAGCACACGCTGCAAAGTGGCACGCACCTCGTGCGTGGATTCGCTGAACCGGATCGCCGCTCCCACGCCCATATCCATGCGTAGAACTTCGCTCTGAATGACGACCTGCGCCTGGTCGAGTTGGAATGACAACGTGATGCGCGAACCGGGCAATAACATCACGCTGGTTTCCACGTAACATCCGTTGATGCTGAGATTGGTGATGATGCCGAGGACCGTGCGTGCCTCGGCGTCCATCGTAATCTCGGTCGTAACCCGCACCCGCATTCGCCGGTAAAGCCGCCGGTTGCTGCGCGAAGGCTGGCTCTGCTTCTGGAGATACATCCGCTTGTCGGCTTCGGAGAGGAGTTTTTCCGCATCCAGTCCATCTTCGGGATAGACCGCCTTACCCACGCTCAGCGAAAGAATGTCCTCGTTGCAAACTTCTCTGCCCGCCTGCTGCGCCAGTTCCCGCATCTGTTCAGCCTTGCGTGCCGCCGCTTCCGCTGTCAGCCCGGGAGCGATGACCACAAACTCGTCGCCTCCCATACGGGCGACGTAGTCGTACTCGCGGCTGGTTTCTTTCAAAGAATGCGCGAACAGCCGCAACACCCGGTTGCCCTCCAGATGTCCAAAGCGGTCGTTGATCTGCTTGAACCCATCGAGGTCGGTAACCATCACCGTCAAGTTCGTCTGATCGCGCTTGCAGCGCGCCAGTTCGCGATCAAGCTGCAGAAACAGGGAGCGCGCGTTGGGAAGCCCGGTAAGGTAATCGGTGACCGCGAAATTCTCAGCCTGCTCGTACTTCAACGCGTTTTCCATCGCGAGCGCCATCTTGGAACTCACCGCGAGCAGGATGCGCAGATGATCCGACGTGAAGAAATCTTTTTCCGCGTGATACAGAGCCACTACTCCAACCACGCCCTGCAAGCCCTCCAGCGGCACCGCCATCGCCGAAGTCAGCGTGCTGTACTTCGACTCATCGTTCAGATATCCGGGCTCTACCGATGGATTGCCATTCAGAATCGGCTTGAGGTTCTGTGCCACCCAGCCAGAGAGGCCTTGCCCCATGGGAATCCGCAGCGAGGCGAACAGGCGGAAGTTGTCCCCGTTCACGTATTCCGGCACCAGTTCCTCGCCATGGCGCACGTAAATCGCGATCGCATCGTAGGGCATCGCTCGCCGCAGTTTGACCGCGAACACCGAAAGCGTTTCTCCCAGGCTCAGCGAGGCGCCTAGATCCTGGCTAAGTTCGAACAGGGTCTGCGCTTCCTGCCGCGCGGCTGCAATCGAACTGAGGAAACTGCGCTCGTGCGATGGCGGCTTCCCTTGGCCCGCAAATCCCGCAGCCGGTTTGATGCCCGCATTCACCGGCGCTTCTTCGTGCGCAACCTTGCCTTTCTCTTTATCCTTATCGTGTGCTTCCGCGGATTTCTGCCGACTCAGGTTGTACATGCGCGCCAGCACCATCTTCTCCAGTTGCACGTACCGCCGCTGCAGCACTGCGACTATCTCGGGATCAAACGCCTTCCCCGACTCCCCTTCCAGTTTGGCCATCGCCTCGTCCAGCGGCAGAGCCCGCCGGTACTGCCGGTCCGAGGCCAGGGCGTCCAGAAAATCCACGGCCGCCAGAATGCGCGCCCCGATGGGAATCTCTTCGCCCTTCAATCCGTTCGGATAACCCGTCCCGTCGAACTTCTCGTGGTGCGCCCGCACGATCGGCACAACGGGATACGGAAACTGCACGCGCTCCAGAATTTCCGCGCCCACCTGCGGGTGGATCTTCATCTTCTCGAATTCTTCCGGCGTCAGCCGTCCGGGCTTCGAGACGATGTGTTCCGGAATTGCGAGCTTGCCGATGTCGTGCAGCAGCGCCGCCGCCTGCAGCGCCTCCATCCCGGCCTCGTCGACCTTCAGCTCTTTCGCCACTTCAACCGCGTAGATTCGCACTCTTTGCAGATGGTCGTGCGTGGTCTGGTCCTTGGCTTCGATGGCCAGCGCCAGCGCTTCGATGGTGCGCATGTGCAGATCCGCCATCTCTTCCACGTGCCGCTTTTCGTCCTCCAGTTTGCCCAGGTAGAGTCGATAAGACCGGTAAATCAGGTACACGACCGGCAGGATCAGCAGCGAAGTTTGCCAGTCGGTGAAGTTGTGCAGCCAGCTCATCATGCCGACCACGCCGGCTCCCACCAGGTAATACGGGAAACTCCAGAAGTAGCAATCCGACCAGATTCTGTGCAGCGGACGCCGCTCGGTCAGCGAGATCACGATCGCCACCGGCAAAGTGTTGGCCACAAAATAAATGCAGGCCGCCGCGAACAGCAGTACCGGCGCGTGAATCCGGCTATGCAGCAGAAAATAACGGTAGGAGAAGAATGTAACTGCAATGGCCAGCGCAGTCGAACAGGTGTTGAAGGAAACCTGGATGGGAACCGTGCGCTCGCGCCCGATGCATTGCACGACCACGGCCGCGCAGCCCAGCGCCATCGTTTCCGACAGGCTCAACTCCAGGACGCCCAGCAGCAGGAACAGAAAATTCACAGACATCGTTCCGCTGATGCCCGGCAGGTTCACCTTCAGCCGCGAAGCTGCCAGCGCGATCACGAGGTAACACAGGAACTTGAGCGGACTCTGTCCCCAGCCATGCAGCAGCAGCGTGTAGGTCAGGGTCGGGAGCCCGGCGAGGACCACGACCGCGATAAAGGATCGTGGCGCAGCGCTCATCTCTTTCCAGGTTTGGGTGCGGGGCGGCATCGGTGGCAGAGTTCCGCTTGGAATCCGGAGCGCGATTCGTGGGACGACAAACGGAGACTCCTTATAGATATCAGGCCGCCGGAGGCCCGGAAAGCATTTGCGGGGGCGCTCGTAAACTTACGTAATCCGCTATTCCTCCCCACTGAATTAGGATTTGCTGAGAGCGCATACATCCGGGGCGACAAAGTGCTGTCCTTCTCAACAGACAGGAGTGTGGCTAAAAGGTAACGTCGCGACGGCGGGCGCCTATGGTAACGTTGCCTTGTTCGCTGCAATTGGTGAACACTGCCTCCGGGGAATTCCGATGATGAAGAAAAATCTTTTGCTGCTCTCATTATTACTGCCGGCGAGCGTGGCCTCGTCCGCTCAGACCGTGCTGCAACAATTTACGTCGCTAAGCCAGGGCTCGGTTCACAGGTCATTCATCGAACTGAAACAACCCACTCGCAAGGGCAGCGTGCTGATCGCGATTCCGATGTTTGTCGCGCCCAACATCAGGGTTCTGAAAGTCAGCGACGATGGGCCCGAAGGCGGCAGCGTTTATCACAAAATAGAAGCCGCCGCAGCCTCGTGCGCCAACAAGTTTGTCGATATCTGGTACTGCGAAAACTGCAAGGCCGGAGTGACTGAAATCAAGATGGAATTGTCCGATACCGCGCAAGGTCTCAATTCGTTTCTGGAAGTTGCCGACCTCGCGCCCTCCGCCGCCATCGACGGCCCCGGCGCCCACGTGAGCGATGGAACCGCCACCAGCGCAGGGCAAGCCCCCGGCGCCAGCATCACGACATCAGCCCAAGACTTCGTCCTGGCCGCATATTTTCCTCCCGCGGCCGGCATCACTCCCGCCAGTTGGGCCTTTACCCGCTCTTTTGCCTATCTGCAAAGTGCCCCGCCCGGAACCTATCAACCTACTCTGACGGGCGCCAAACCGGGTAACTATTGCATGGCGATGGCCGCCTTCAAAGCCGCGACGACCGCGTCCGCTCCCAAGTAGCCTGGACGAACGTCAGGGGCTCGGCCTGAGCTGACGTCCCTGTGGCTTACTGGCAGCAGGTCGGACCGCAGCAGGGATTGTTACCACGCGCCTTCACAGCTCGAACGAACGCGCTCATGAACTTGCCATCCACCTGAGGCGCAATCGCATCCACGTCGATGCCCTCGCCGGAAAGAAATTCGCGGGCATCCTCGACCTGATAAATTCTGGTCGGCTCGATCTCAATATTCTCGAATCCGGCCGCCGCCAGCTTGCTCCGGTATTCGTTCTCTTCCAGCGCGCCTGCAAGGCAACCCACCCACAGCAGCACGCTCTTACGAATTTCCGCCGGCATCTCTCCGCGCGTCACCACATCCGACACCGCGAAACGACCACCGGGCTTCAAGACTCGAAACGCTTCGCGCAGCACGCGATCTTTATCCGCCGAGAGGTTGATCACGCAGTTCGAAATGATCACGTCCACGCAGTTATCCGGCAGCGGAATCCTCTCGATTTCGCCCTTCAGGAACTCGACATTTTCAACTCCCGCTTTGCGCTTGTTTTCGTTCGCCAGCGCCAGCATCTCGTCCGTCATGTCCAGGCCAAAAGCCTTGCCTGTCGCGCCAACCCGCTTGGCTGAGAGCAGCACGTCGATGCCTCCGCCCGAGCCCAGGTCCAGGACAACATCGCCTTCATTGAGCTGCGCCAGCGCCGTGGGATTTCCGCAGCCCAGAGATGCCGAAAGCGCTTCCTTCGGAATTTGCTCCGCTTGGAACCGGTCATACAGATTGGATGTGATCGGGTCGCTGCATCCGCTGCCCGGCGCCGCGCCGCAACACGAACTGCCGCCGCTGCCCGCCCGCAAGGCCGCTTGGCCGTATTTTTCCTTGACGACTTCCTTGATGTCCTGAGTGCTCATGGATTCTCCCTATTTGCGGATCGGAACGATCTCTTCCGGTTTCACAACTCGGTTGCGGGTGCAGCACTCGGCGTATAAAAACTGCAGCAGTTCCTGGAGTGCATAGGTGTTTGCGGTATAGCGGAGAAAGGTGCTCTCTCTCTGCACGTTGACGAGCTCCTCCGCTTTGAGCTTGTCCAGATGATGCGACAGGGTGGAATTCGGGATCTCCAGCTCCTCCTGGATCTCGCCGACCACCAGTCCAACCGGGTGCGCGGACAGCAATAGCTGCATGATCCGCAATCGCGGCTCGGTTCCCATGGCGGAAAACATGTCGGCATACTGCGCGACCTTGCTTGCGGACCTCTTCGATTGCGTCCCCGCCATATTTCGATAATTGCAGAAATATAGATTCGTGTCAAGAAAACTACAGGGGCCTTTTGGGGGTGAGCCATTGCGTGGCCGTCCCGCCCACGCCTTGCCCGGATCAATGCGTGATTTTCATAGTTGTTTCTCGTGGACGAGCTTCATCTATGGGCCGGCTGCTGCTTTGAAAGGCTGCAGGTTTTAAGAAGGCTGTTAGAGACTTATCTTTCGCGCATACCCGCGCCACATAGCTGAGAATCCCCGCCCGGAGTGCATTTTGTAAGATTTCAGTTTCTCCCATAACGACATCGTTACCTCAACCCCACTCGACCTGGTCGCCGCCTTCCCGGTTCCGATTGACTTGCTTCTTATTTGCGGCCTAAGATGTCGGATATCTCATGAGCGCGAGGTCCATCCCGCAGCATCAAGGCCTCGGCTTGCTGCGCGAGATCTTGAGGTCTGCCACACCCAACTTTGGGGTCCTGTTCGTCCTTGCTCTGCTCGCGTTTATCTGGACTAAGCTGAGTCCACTCTGGTGGCCGGTTCTTTCCTGGGCAGTTTCCTTCTTCGTGCCGGTCTTCGTTTTTCTCATTCTTCTCTGCGGACTGTTCGTGGTTGTCGGTGGCGTCTTCATGGCATTGTGCGCCGTGGCTGCCTTCGGAATGCTGCTGGGAGGAACGATCCCGGGACGCCATTAGCAGCTTCCCTGTGTCGTGAGTTACGAATTCCTTTCAGGCACAAAAATCGCCGCCCTGGGTCATGATCCCAGGGCGGCGATTCTTGCTTGGCGAGAGCCTTGCTCCTAACCTGACTAACTTAGGAAAGGAAGAACTCTTTCGCGATCGTAGCCCACTCGGCGTCCGGAACCTGGTCTGCCAGGTTGCCGACTGCCACGCCGCCGTCCTGCGCCATCGCGCCTGCGAACATCGGCATCTTTCTCTGCAAGCGCCCTGCCGACTCTTCCGTCCACCACCGCGCCATCGCGCCGCCAATCAGGTTGCGGAAGTTCGTCTTCGCATCCGGAGACTGCACCGTTACCAGCCAGCCTTCTCCGTATGGATCCTTCTGCGCCAGCTTCGGGTCCGCGCTCACGCTGTCGTTCACGTCGGCGATGCTGCCTTCGATCGGCGAAACCATATCCACCGACGTGCCGTCGCGGAAAATCGTCGCAATCTTCTGTCCCTGCCGGATCCACTGTCCACGCTGCGGCAGCGCGACGCGCTCGACCTTGCCGATCAGCTTTGAGGCGAAATCGTCCATGCCGACGCGAACCAGGCTGGGGCTCTCACTCAGCGCCCAGGTGTGGCCGGGATGATACCGCAGATTCTCGGGAACGTTGAAGCCGCCCACCAGTCCCGGCGCCGCCGGCACTTTTTTCTCGGACTTCGCCGCGACCATCGCCGGCTGCACAATAACTTGTTTCTTGCTGTGGAAGTGATCGATAAGAAGGAAACTTGCGAAAGTGAAGAGAACCAGGATGACTGTCATAACCCACCTTTAGTTCGAGGGCTCTTTCTTTTAAGGCCGCTCGCCACCTTTCCTAAAGGCACTCCGCATGCCAAACTTAGCGTCACCCCAAGAAAATTCGGAGCGTGCGCTCAACCCAATGACAGCGCGCCATTTGCGCGATGTTCAATTGGCAACGCCAGAGAAATCCGCTGAAATCCTCAACAGCATTTTGATGGGAATCGCATCGCTGATTTTTGAACAATTGCGCCCCAACCCCCAGGATTTCGAGGACAATCTTGAAGAACCAATCACTTACAGCCAACGCTTCTGATGTAACAGTTCGCAACACCCCCCGCTGAACAATGCAACACAAAATCAAAGAAAATGCCCGGCCGTGGTTCGTATCTCGTCACTCTTCCGAAAGCCGAGAGCCGAGAGCCTAAAGCCGGGCCCAAACAAAAAGCCCGTCCCCAAAGGGACGGGCTCCCGAACCAGGCACTCAGCCGTCACTGCCCCGGACAAACATGGCTCTCGTCGTTCTGAAACGCCAGCCAGCTATTGACCGACGTCGCAGGCGAAGCCCCGAAGTATCCCAGGAACACCAGCGACTGCAGGTTATACGTGAATCCCCCAAGAGTATAAGGATACCCGCCATAATTCGACGTGCCTTCCAGCGGATCGCCGACCTCCATGATGCTGTTGTCGGTGCAGTTCACCGCATTGTCCACAAACGGATCGTCCATCCACTCACCCAGTTCGTGCGACAGCGCCGAGACGTCCTGCGAGAATGCTCCCGGGCTGTCCACGTACGTCGCCACCGAGTAAGTCTGGCCGCCCGGTTGCGGGCCGTTCGCGCTGTGGTATCCGCCGATGCAGCAGTTGCTCAGGCCAATGCCGCCTCCCGTCAGGTAAACGTCGTAGGTTATAAAAATCGGCAGCGCCGCGGGATTGATCTGCTTGATCGACTTCATCCAGGTTTGGATCTGAGCGTCGAAAGCATTGATCCCATACGTGCCGATGATCCCGCTTCCAAACGGGTTGTTATAAACATGCCCCTGGAAAGAATTCGAAATCGTGATCGTCTTCTCCGGCAACACCGTCGGCTTTCCCAACAAAACGTGATAGTTGCTGTTCGTCGAAACGACCGACCAGTAGTTGCCGCGCTGGAAGGCATCTTCATACTGGGTCGTGCCCAGGTCGGTCCCGCCCTGGGTGAAGTCCACGCCCGAAACAAACAGCGGCGAAGCGAGGATGTTGTTGATCACAGTCTTCCCGTTGCTCAGCACTTTGTTCTTCGGGTCGAAGGTGGCGCCCCCGGTAGCCTTCGGGTACACCATCTTTACCGGAATGATGTACACCGGAATGGTGGTCGTGGTATTCGTGGTGTGCGGATCGGTCCCGATCTGGGTGTAGTTGATGGTCTTCTTGGTCAGGTCGACGTAGCTCCCGTTCCACTGCACCAGGCTGCCGCTCCCCGCCTCCGGAGCCAGTTCCACGTGATTCGGAAGCGTCTTGTACATCGCCTTCGCGTCCGGTAGATCCGGGTGCCTGGTTTCCTGCGCGGACCCGATGCCGGCGCACGCCGCCAGCGACACAGCAATCACCATAACAATGACCGCAAAATTCCTGTTCATATCCGCGAACTCCTGAGAGATTTTGCAAAAACCCTGTTGCCGACAGGGAAACCGGGAGGAACCGTAGTGAGCTATTCCACGACAAACAGTGGCGACAATTCTTGTCGAGTTCCAGGAATATGTCAAGCAGAGAGCACCCTTGCGATTCGAAACCTTAGAGACACCCTTAGTGGCTCTCTCCATCCCCCGGCGAGACATCGGGAGTGTCGACCTTGTGGGCCACCGCAGAATTTGTCTGGCCCTCTGGCGCCGGAAATTCTCCGGGGTCTTTGCCGGCGAGAGCCGTGGTCATGAATTGCATCCAGATGGGGAGAGCGGCGCGGGCTCCGGTTTCTTTTTCACCCAGCGATTTTTTCTCGTCGTAGCCGACCCAGACCCCGCAAGTGAGATTCGGGGAGAAGCCAACAAACCAGGCATCGGTGAAATCGTTGGTCGTGCCGGTTTTGCCGGCCAGCGGATAGGGCATTTTCGCCGCCGCCACCGCCGTGCCGTGAAGCACAACTTCGTGCAGCATGGCGGTCAAGATGCGCGCGGTGCGCGAACTGATGGCGTCCTTGGCGTCCGAGAAATCTTCTTCAAGAATGCGGCCTTCATAGTCGGTGACCTTCGTGATGTAACGGGGAGCTACGCGCAGGCCATCGTTGGGGAAAACGCTGAAGGCGGAAGTCTGCTCAATCGGCGTGATTTCCGCGGAGCCGAGCGCCACCGGCAAGTAGGCGGGAATATTTTCGGTGACCCCCATGCGGTGCGCATAGTCGATCACGGTTTTGATGCCCACGCGCTCCGCCAGTTTGAGCGCGGGGATGTTTCTCGACTGGGCGAGCGCGCGCCGCAGCGTGATCGTGCCTTCGAATTTTCCGTCGTAGTTATGCGGCGTATAAGGGCCCGAGGCGGTCTGGAAAGTGATGGGCGCATCGAGGATGGTGTCGTCCGGACTTCCGCCCTGGTCGATCACGGCGGTGTAAACGTAGGGCTTGAATGACGATCCGACCTGGCGCAGAGCCTGGGTCGCGCGATTGAACTTGGAGAGGTTGAAGTCGCGGCCTCCCACCATGGCCTTGATTTCCCCGGTGGCGTTGTCGATGGCGACCAGAGCACCTTCGACGCCAGAATCCTGTTCGAGGCTAACGTGGTCCTTTCCTCCAGCATCGAGTGACAGCACTTTGACGTAAGCGATGTCGCCGGGGTGGAGAAGATCGTCGAGCCGCAGCTTGGATTTCGATTTCGGCTTAACCGCGGGGGCGGGGTCAGACCACGTTACATCGGCAGGAGCGAGCGTGGCCGTGTGTTGTCCGAACCGGACTTGCGCCGCGGTAGCAGAGACTTGCGTGACCAGCGCGTGGATGTATCCACCGACCTCGGGCTCTTCATCCCAATCGGGGTCGACATATTTCTCGATCGATTGGCCCTGGGCGATGACGTTGATGAGCTTGCCGCGCCATCCGTGACGGCGCTCGTAGGCAGCGAGGCCGTCGAGCAGCGCCTGGCGCGCAGATTTCTGCAGGTCCATGTCGAGCGAGGTATAGACGCGCAGGCCGCCCTGATGGACCTGATCGCTGCCATACTTGGCTTCGAGGTAACGGCGGATTTCTTCGACGTAGTGAGGCGCGAGCGAGTTGGGATCCTTCTGCAGGTTGAGGACGATGGGCTTGCTTTTGGCATCGGTGGCTTGGGCGGCGGTAATCTTGCCGTCCTCGAGCATGGCGTTGAGAACCAGGGTGCGGCGCCGGAGCGCGCGCTCGGGATGGTTGATGGGTGAGTAATACTGCGGAGCCTTCGGAAGTCCGGCGAGCAGCGCGGCTTCTTCGAGCTTGAGCTGGCGGGCGGGCTTGCTGAAATAGTATTCCGAAGCGGCCTCGTAGCCGTAGTTGCCGTGTCCGAGAAAGATCTGGTTGGCGTAGAGCGTGAAGATCTGGGGCTTGGTGAAGCGGCGCTCGATCTGGATGGCGAGCAGCGCCTCCTGCACCTTGCGGTAGAAGGAGCGGTCGGGAGACAGAAAAAGATTGCGCGCGAGCTGCATGGTGAGCGTGGACGCGCCCTGAACCTTGCCTCCCGACTCGATGTCGCGATAGGCCGCGCCGACGATGCGCCAGAGATTGATGCCGGAGTGGGTATAGAAATCCTTGTCTTCGATCGAAACCAGAGCGTCGCGCAGTACGGGAGGATAGTCATCATAAGTGGCCACGACGCGTCGCTGCAGCGCGAAGTTGCCGATGATGCGCCCCTGCGTGTCGTAGAGTTCGGTGATCGAGCTGGGACGGTAACGTTCGAGTTCGTCGACCTGGGGCAGGTCGGTAGAGTAGACCAGAATCAGTCCAACGCCCGCGCCCACGGAGGCCGCGAACAGCACAAGTAATCCAAAGAAGAGGAAGCCGACAAGCTTCCGGCCGCGGAATTCTATCGGCGGAAGATGTGGAGGGGCGAGTTTCATGAGCAGCGTTTAATTGCCGGTTTTGAGCTTTCAGTTGTCCGTTGTCACTTCTCAGTCTACGGGCGGTCGCGGGATAGTGGCACGCAAAAAGAAATCGCCCGCCGGTGGCGAGCGATTCTCTGAAACATGAAACCTGGCCGCTGCTAGCCCTTCGAATCGCGATTCTTCAGGACTTCCAGAGCCTTGTTCAGTTGATCGTCCTGCAGGCTCTTGGGTTTGGTCTTGGTGGCATCGGGCGCGGCGGGCTGCGCGTCCTCGTCGGGCAATCCGGCGTCGTCCTGATTGTCGGCGATCACCACGTTGGGAGTGACGGCGACATCCTGAATGGCTTTGCCGCTCGGCGAATAATATTTCGCGACGGAGAGAATCAGCGCGCCGTTATCGCGCATTTCGATCGTCTTCTGAATCGATCCATCGCCGAAGGTCTTGTCGCCAACCACGTCTCCGCGGGCATTTTCGAGGATGGCGGCCGCTACGATCTCGGCCGGTCCAGCCGTGCCGCGATTTACCAGCACAGCCACCGGGAGCTTGGTGATGTCTTTCGAAGGCTCGGCGTTAAAGGCCTGTCGCGGATACTTCTGTCCCTGAAGATAAGTGATGGTGCCATGATCGAGGAACAGGTTGGCGGTAGCGATGCCCTCGGACTCCTCGCCACTGGCTGAGTTCCGCAGATCGAGCACCAGCTTCTTCGCGCCCTGCTTCTGCAGATCGCGGATCTTGGCGGCGATCTCCTGCGACTTGCCTTCAGGGAAGGCGTCGACTTTGATGTAGCCGGTATTGTCGGCGAGCATCTTGTCTTCGACCGGAGGAATCGTGACCATGTCCCGTGTTATGACGATCTTCTGCGGCTCGGCGCGGCGCGGGCGAACGACCGCAACCGTCACCGTGGTGCCAGGCTCACCCACGAGAATGCTGTGGATCTCGGCGAGCGACATATCATGCGTGCTCTTGCCTTCGATGGACTCGAGAATATCGGAGTTCTCAATGCCGGCCTTGTCGGCGGGGCCTCCGGGAATGACGGCGATCACGTCGGCATATCCGAAGCGCTTGGAGACAGCGGCTCCGATATCGGCTTTGCCCTCGATCTTGATCGACTTGTAATGCTTCCACTCGGCGGGCGATAGATAGCTGGAGTTGGCGTCGAGCGACTCGAGCAGGCCGTGGAGCGCGCCCTCGGTGACGCCGGGAATGTTGGGCTCCTCGACATACTCGCTGCGGATGCGCGACAACACTTCGCTGTAGACCGAAAGCTGGCGATACGCGCCGTCATTCGAAGAGGCCCGAACGCTGACGAAACTTCCGCCAAAGGTAAACAGCAGAACGGCGAGGGAACTGGCAAGAATCGTGACCTTCAACTTCGTTGACATAATTTGATCTTCTGCTCTTGTGCTCTTCTCTTGTGCACTTCGGATCGGGGGCTGTTTTGGAACCGGGCTTCCCCGAAAAACTTGTCTTCGATTATAGACTCTTTGATGCACAGATCGGGAAGCCAGGTTCCGAAGGAGAGTCGTGAGTAACCTGAGCCTCAGCGGCGCGCCCTAAGGCCAGGAAAAAGCCAGCCGGGTGAGGCATGAATTGAACGTAATCCTCGGGGATTACCTCACCCGGTCTTGCCATCGCGACTGTGCAGGTCTTTGCAAATAAGCGAGTTACGCCCCGTATCGCGGAATCCAGCCTGTCGCAACCCCTCGTTCTAAAGATTCTCCTGGATGAAGCGCGGGCTGAGGTGAACGTCGAGTTGGACCAGTGGCGAATCCCCGGTCACCTTGAAGCTGTGGATCTCGCCAGCCTTGATGACAAAGATGTCTCCCGCGCCGCCTTCGAAGGTTTGGCCGCCTACCGTCCAGATCCCCCGGCCTTCGCGGATGAACTGAATCTCGTCATAAGGATGCCGATGCGGCCCCGGGCCGGAACCGGGTTTCCCGTGGTAGAGGAAAACCGAAACATTGGTGTCACCCTGGTCGGCTCCGACGAACTGATGCGAACTGCCAACAAACGGAAGTTTCTCCTGGCGCACGTGATGCATCTCTCGGCATCCTCCCGCGAAGTTTTGATGATGGAAGGAACGGTTTGGTCTCGGATTATCAATGATCGAGGTCCCCGTGTTGCTGATTGACGCGGGTTTCCTGCTGAGAGCCGGGGAGCTTAGCTATTTTTCCAACAGGGCGGCGACCTCCGCGTGCCCTTTTTCCCGGGCGACCATGGCTGGAGTTTTGCCCTCGTCATTGGCCAGTTTTGAATCGGCGCCGTGTTGGAGGAGGAGGTCGATCATGGCGCGGTCTCCATTTTGAGCGGCGGCGTGGATCGGAGCCCATCCACCCTGCTGGCGGGCGTTGGGTGGGGCTCCGTGGACCAAGAGCAGGCGGGCAGCTTCAAGGTTGCGCACAGAAGCAGCCGAGTGGAGGGGCATCACCTTGGTTGGATTGGCGGCGACGGCGTCCACGGCTGCGCCACGCTCGATGAGAATGCGGGCGGACTCCGGGTGACTGAAATAGCAGGCGAAGTGGAGAGCGGTGAAGCCATCGGCGGAACGGGACTTGAGGGCGGCGGAATCGAGAGCCAGTTCCCGCAGGCGGTCGAGACGTCCCAGGGCGGCGGCTTCGAAGATGTCGAGCGTTTTTTTCTTGTCGGCAATGAGGGTGGCGAGGTCGTGCTGGCCGCGATAGATCGCGTGCATGAGGAGGCTGACGCCATTGGCATCGCGCACGTCGGCGGCTGCGGGGTCGACCTCAATCAGGCGGCGCAGAGGCTCCAGGTCGCGGGCGGCAAGAAGATCAAAACAGAGTTGGTTGGCAGTCACGAACGTCCACCCCGGAAATTGGCTTGCGGTACGGCAGAAGCCGTCCACCCTTCAAGAAGACTCAAACTGCACGACCACCGGGCTTTCCTGCGCCTTTTCCCGCTACGGTTGGTCGGCCACCGGGTTGCTTAACGTGCCTATTCCCGGGATTGAAATCTTGATCACATCTCCGGCCACGACCGGGCCCACTCCTTTAGGGGTGCCGGTCGCGATAACGTCCCCCGGTTCGAGCGTCATGGCGTTTGTTATGTAACGCATGATTACGTCGAGGGCAAAGATGAAGTCGCGAGTATTGCCGGACTGCCGGACTTCGCCATTGACGCGGGTTTCGACCTGAATACCAGCCCACGGGTCGAGATTGCTCTCGTCGGTGAGGGCGACCAGCGGTCCTACCGGGCAGAAGGTATCGCAACCTTTGGCGCGAGCCCATTGGCCGTCTTTTTTCTGGAGATCGCGGGCGGTGAAATCGTTGAGGCAGGTGTATCCGAGGATGTAGGGCCGCACGTCCTCGTCCTCGCGCAATTTGTGGCAGCGGCGCGCAATGACGACCGCCAGCTCTCCTTCATAGTCCGTGCGCTCGGAAACCTTTGGCCGCAGAATGGTGCCACCGTGGGGCAGCAGGGAGCTGGGCGGCTTGAAGAAAAGCAGGGGCTCGACGGGAACTTCGTTGTTAAGTTCGGCGGCGTGCTCGCGGTAATTGCGTCCCACGCAGACGATCTTGGTGGGCTCGACCGGAGCCAGGAGCGCGGCCTGGTCGAGAGGAATACGCTCCATGCGGCGGCTGGGGAGACCTTCGACGTCGCCATTGCTGGTGTGAGGAGGCTGCAGCAGCAGTCGCGTGATCTGGTCGGCGACGGCGACGGACTCGATCAGTCCGTAGTGGGGCTGGCCATCGAGCTGGAAGCGGCAATATTTCATGGAAACCTATCTAAACACGAGCGGTGAAAATGGCGCAAAAATTTCTACGGAACCGGCTCGCTGGCTTCATCAGAGCGGGCGCTTTCGTTTCCTCGGACGTCGACGGCCGACACGGAGTAGATGTAAGTCTTGCCTGAACTAACCTCCGCGTCCCGGTAGGAAGGCGACTTCACGAGTTCGGCATTCAGCTTAGTGGGCCTCCCCTTCGCGCTGTTGGCCTCGCGGCGATAGATGTTGTATCCGGCGAGGTCGGCGCTCGCGACCGGAGCCCAGATCAAATCGATGAACGGCTTCTGGCCCTCACCCGAATAGGCCGCTTGCAGTCCGGCGGGCACCGATGGCGGGAAGATGTCATGCGCTACGACGCGGATGACGGGGCTGTCGTCTCCCTCAACCTGCACTTCGCTGTCCGGGCGGTGGATGACGGTGACGGCGGTGATCCAGTATTGGTAGGTTTTCTCCCATTCGATGGGGTCGAGGAAGCGCGCAGCACCGGCTTCGCCGACCGGAATCTCACCGGCGATGGTGTTTTTTCCCTTCTTGCTCGAGGGCTGGCTGGTCGGGTTGTCTGTCGGTGAACTCTCGGTGCGGCGATAGATGCGATAAAGATGCTGAACCCCGGGACGGACAGGCGGTTCACCGCTGCTTGTCCAGGTGAGCAGAACCCCATTCGCGTTGAGGGCCGCGGCGAGATCGCCGGGAGCGGGCATGGTAACAATCGCTGGAACGTGAACGCGATTCGACAAACCCAGGCCGCGGGAATTGCGGTTCAACACTTCAACCGCGTAAGTGATCTCGGCGCCGGGGTCGGGACTGAGAGCGCTGGAGGGAAGAGT
>JBEKOW010000018.1:0-32950 GCA_049521375.1 Terriglobales bacterium | reverse complement strand
GCGCCGCTCGTTCCCGTGCTCGCGCGAATGGAAGACGCGGGCGTCAAGATCGATCCCGCCGTGCTGGGCGAGATGTCGGTGAAGTTGCAGCGCGAGGCGGACGCCAAAGCGCGCGACATTTACGAGCGTTGCAGTTTCGAGTTCAACATTAACTCGCCCAAGCAACTCGGCGACGTTCTGTTCAACAAGCTGGGCTTGCCGGTGCCCGTGAAATACGGCAAGGGCAAGAAAATCTCGACCGCGGTCGATGTCCTGGAGGGCCTCGCGGAAGAGCATGAAGTTCCGCGCCTGGTGCTGGAATACCGGCAATTGACCAAGTTGAAGTCGACCTACGTCGACGCGCTACCCGCGCTCATCCGCTCCGGGAGCGGGCGCGTCCATACCACGTTTGGCCAGACGGGAACCGCGACCGGCAGATTGTCGTCCACCAATCCGAATCTGCAGAACATTCCCATTCGCACCGAACTCGGCCGCGAGATTCGCGCCGCCTTTATCGCTGAGCCCGGAAACGTCCTGCTGGCCGCCGACTATTCGCAGATTGAACTGCGCCTGCTCGCGCACTTTTCGAAGGACAAGTTGCTCGTCGAAGCGTTCCGGCGCGAGGACGACATTCACACGCTTACTGCGTCGCAGGTATTCGGCGTGCCTCCCCTCATGGTGACGCCGGACCACCGCCGCCAGGCGAAGGTCGTAAATTTTGGCATCGTGTATGGCCTCTCGGCGTTTGGCCTCTCGCAGCAACTGGGCATTGAACCCGCCGAGGCCCGGAAGTTTATCGATGCCTACTTCGAAAAATACGCCGGAGTGCGCGCATTCATTGATGCCACTCTGGCGCAGGTGCGGCGCGATGGGAAGGTCAAGACTCTGTTCGGAAGAGTTCGCCCGATTCCTGATATCAACAGCAAGAATTCGAATCTTCGCGGCTTCGCCGAGCGTACCGCCGTAAATACGCCATTGCAGGGAACCGCGGCCGACCTGATCAAACTGGCAATGATCCGGATCGACGAAGAAATCGGCAAGCGCAACCTGAACTCGCGGATGACCCTGCAGGTCCATGACGAACTGGTTTTCGAGGTCCCCGAAACTGAAGTGGATGCGATGAAGTCAATGGTGCGCGAGCACATGGAGTCCGCCCACGAACTGGCGGTTCCCCTCCGCGTTGAGTTGGGAGTAGGACCGAACTGGCGCGACCTGCATTAATACCGCGGCGACCTCATAAACAGTAAGCGTAAGCAAACCGAGCGCCGCAGTGTCATTCTGCGCGAAGCGGAACGAGGAGCGAAGCGAGTCCTACCGTGTAGTCGAAGAACCCCCACCCTCTTCCCAACCTCGGCGCACACACCGCTCTGCGACCAGATGGCACACACCCGGAAAAAGCAGCCCCTCCGCACCCCGAAACGAACAACACCCTGATTGGCGAACTCCAGAAAATATTAAGGGCAGCCTGAGGAAAACTGCTTACGCCGTTTGGTTATACTTTGTGAAAGTTTATGCAAGACGCCGTGTTCGTCGTCGATTCCAGCCGCGCGGCAGCAAAAGTCCTGTATCATGCGGAGGCCATCCGATGAGTGCAGCTACTTCAATGGCGCTGGAAAAGGCGCCCCGCCGCGGTTCTCCCAGGTATCCCGTCAATGTCGCATTCGATGTGATCGCGCTCCGCTCCGGCGTTCCTGAAAACCTTCCCGGCCGCTGCACCGATCTCAGCGAAGGCGGAGTCGGTGGAATGGTGGCCGGCGACTTGGCCTCTGGGCAGCAGGTCGCGGTGGAGTTGCGGCTTCCCAATGTCGGTGTGCCGGTGCGGGCGCGCGCTCTGGTTCGTTATCATGGCCGGCTTCGTTGCGGCTTTGAGTTCATGGGACTCTCGCTCGAGCAGCAGGAGTTGATCCGCTACTGGGCATTCCGGCTCGCGCCCCAGGGTTCCGAGCCGCCGAAAAAAAACGACGATGCTGAGGCCTTGAAGCCGAAGCTCGAGCTCGTTGCCAGCGCGCCGCCACCAATTTCCTTGCCGCGAATTCGAGTACGGCGATGGCGATGGAATGTACTGTTGGCCGCATTGCTCGCGCTCGCGGCCCTTGGATATTGGCAGTGGCAGCGGTCCTGGAACGAATTGGAAGTAGGGGCAAACGCGGCCGGCGCTACACCATTGCGGGTTTCTCCCGAGACCATGGAGATGAGGGCTGTCTCCAAGGTTCCCCCGATGTATCCGGAAGCGGCGCGACGCGCGGGTACGGAAGGGCTCGCAGTTCTCGATGCAGTGATTGCGCCGGATGGGACCGTGCAACGCTTGAAGCCGGTTTCGGGGAACGAGGCGCTGGTTGCATCCGCGATGGAGGCCGTTCGTTCGTGGAAGTTTGAGCCATACCAATTTTCGGGGCGTCCGGTTTCGGTCGAAACGACGATCACGGTCGACTTCCGTCTGCAATGAGCTTTTGGGCTTAGCAGACTGTCAATCTATTCGAATTTCTCCGCCTGTGCGAACGGCACGCCCCGCTGGTCTTTTGGCGACACAATGGGTTCGCCATCCAGCTTCCAGTCAATCGCCAGTTCGGGATCATTCCACGCCGCCGTGCGCTCATATTCCGGCGCGTAGAAATCGGTTGTCTTATAAACCACGTGGGCTTCCGCAGACGCAACTCGAAAGCCATGCGCGAATCCCGGCGGGATCCATAAAATCCGTTTGTTCTCGCCTGAGAGGGTGAAGGCCTCCCACTTTCCAAACGTCGGAGAACCGCGGCGCAAGTCGAGCGCGACATCCAGAATCTCTCCGCTGATGACGCGGATCAACTTCCCCTGCGGCTGCTGGATCTGGTAATGGAGCCCGCGCACGACGTTTTTCCCGGAGCACGAGTGGTTGTCCTGCACGAACGCGCCCGCGATGCCGAGTGCGGCGAAAGTGCGCTGGTTGTAGCTTTCCAGAAAAAATCCGCGCTCGTCGCCGAACACTCGCGGCTCGAGCAACAAAATTCCGGCTAGGCTGGTCGCGATTTTCTTCATCATCAAGGATGCGGCGAAGTATCAAAACACGCGATCGTTCAGCAATTGCAAAAGGTAGGCTCCATAGCCGTTATTGCGCATCGGTTGCGCCAGCGCGGCCAGTTGTTCGGCGGTGATATAACCGGAACGAAACGCAATCTCCTCGGGACAGGCCACCATCAGCCCCTGTCGTTTTTCCAAAGTCTGAATAAACGTGCCCGCTTCCATCAGCGCCTCGTGCGTGCCCGTGTCGAGCCACGCCATCCCCCGTCCCATCACGCAGACGTTGAGTTCTCCGCGTTCGAGATAGACGCGGTTCACGTCGGTGATTTCCAGTTCTCCGCGCGCGGAAGGGCGCAGGCTCGCGGCAATTTCAACCACCTGCCGGTCGTAGAAATAAAGCCCCGTAACCGCGTAACGGGATTTCGGATGCTTCGGCTTTTCTTCGATGCTGAGCGCTTTGCCGTGTTCGTTGAATTCGACAACTCCATAGCGTTCCGGATCCTGCACGCGATAATCCTGCACGCGATAGGCGAAGACGCGCGCGCCTTCCTTCTGGCTGGCAGCGGCGCGCAATTCCTTCACCAGATCGTGCCCGTAAAAAATGTTGTCGCCGAGAACCAGCGCGCAACCGCTCGCTCCAATGAATTTGCGTCCGATCAGAAAAGCCTGCGCAATGCCCTCCGGCCTGGGCTGCTCCGCATACTTCAATTCGACCCCGAAGCGCGAGCCATTACCGAGAAGTTGCTCGAAGCGCGGCAGGTCGTCGGGCGTGGAAATCAGCAGAATTTCGCGGATGCCCGCCAGCATCAGCGTACAAAGCGGGTAATAAACCATCGGCTTGTCATATACCGGCAACAGGCTCTTGGCAACCGCGTGCGTGACCGGATAGAGGCGCGTGCCCGAGCCTCCCGCGAGAATGATGCCTTTGTAAACCGGATTGGTTGACGCGTTCATTTCGAGATTCAACTCAGCGCTCCGTCGCGTAGTGCTTCGCCATCCATTCACGATAGCTGCCGCTGGTCACGCCGCGCACCCAGTCTTCATGATCAAGATACCAGCGAACGGTTTTTTGCAGCCCGGTATCAAAAGTTTCCTGCGGATGCCAGCCGAGTTCGCGCTCAATTTTGCGCGTATCCATTGCATAGCGGCGGTCGTGTCCGGGACGATCCTTGACGAAGGTTATAAGTTGGTCGTGCGGCACGGAGGGGTCATCCGGTCGCAACTCGTCGAGCAGTCGGCAAATCGTCTTCACGATTTCAAGATTCTTTTTCTCGCTGCGGCCGCCGATGTTGTAGGTTTCGCCCACGCTGCCGCGCGTGAGCACGGCGCGAATGGCCCGGCAATGGTCCTCGACGTAGAGCCAGTCGCGCACATTCTTGCCGTCCCCGTACACGGGTAGGGGCTTGCCCTCGCACGCATTCAGGATCATGAGCGGAATCAGTTTTTCCGGAAACTGAAGCGGGCCGTAGTTGTTCGAGCAATTGGTGGTCAGCAACGGCAATCCATAGGTATGGTGATAGGCGCGGACAAGATGATCGGAAGCCGCCTTGGACGCCGAGTACGGGCTGTTGGGAGCATAAGGCGTGGCTTCGCTGAAGGCCGGATCGCCCGGCCCCAGCGATCCATAAACCTCGTCGGTAGAAACATGCAGAAACCGAAACGATGCGCGATCGGGTTCCGGGAGCGCGGACCAGTAGGCGCGCGCCTCTTCCAGCAGGCTGAACGTGCCGTTTACGTTTGTGCGGACGAAATCGTCCGGCCCATGAATCGAACGGTCCACATGACTCTCGGCGGCAAAATGAACAATGGCGCGCGGTCGCTCGCGGGCCAACAGGTTTCGGAGCAGGTCGCGATCGAGAATGTCTCCGCGCTCGAAACAGTAGCGCGGGTGCGCTTCAACGGGCTGCAGATTGAGAAGATTGCCGGCGTACGTCAGTTTGTCGAAATTGAGAACGCGGGCGGGTTCCGAGGCGATCCACTGCAGGATGAAGTTCGAACCAATGAATCCGGCGCCGCCGGTGACGAGGATGAGATCTTCCATGCCGGAGTTTGCCGCATCCGTTTTCGTTGTCGGATTCGATTTCGAGGCGGCGCTTCGATTCTAATCAATCCAGGCGCCGCCGGCGTTAAATTAAAAACCGGACTTCACCGCCGAGACGCCGAGTTCGCAGGGAAAAACCTCAGGCTAAAATCAAGAACGAAGGTTCTTATCGGTTTTCTCTGCGCTCTCGGCGTCTCGGCGGTGAATTGCCTTACGCCACTACTGGAGTTATCTCCCTGCCATCCCCGCTTGCCCCTTTCCTGGCAGGCCAACCTAGAACGCGGAGATAGGTCGCTTCAATCGAGCGGGCAACCTCGGCCCATTGATATTCGCCCCGTACACGCAGGCGTTGCCGGTCGGCCGCCTGTCGGCGCATTTCGGGATTGTGGACAAGAACATCGAGCATGCGTTGGAGATCCGCCGAGTTGCCGCGCTCGAAGGTGAATCCCGCGCCTTCCACCAGTTCCTTATTCTCGGGGATATCGCTCGTCAGCACGCAAACACCGGCCGCCATCGCATCCAGCAGAGCCAGCGACAGTCCCTCCAGCTCGGAAGGAAGCACGAACAGAGCGGCATTGGAGAGCAGGTCTTCGAGACTGCTTCCCGATACCCATGGGAGAAATCGGATGCGGTCCGATTCGTGGCGCCGCAACGTTTCCACATAGTAATCGGAATGGCTGGAACCTCCAGCGAGCACGAGCTTCATATCGGTCTCGACCTTCTCGAAGGCGTCGATGAGCAGGTGACAATTCTTCTCGGGCGAAAATCTGCCCAGGAATAGGACGTAGTTGTCGCGAAGAAGATCCCACTGGAGCGGTTGCGGAGGAACTCGTGGCGGCGCGATCGCAGCTCCATTGGGGACGTAGATCGTCTCGCGCCCATGGTGGTCGCGGAAATGCTGCCGCAAGGTTTGCGAAACTACCATGGTGGCGTCGGGCATCGTGACGGCGGCCGTTTCTCCCCAGCGCAGGATTCGCGCGGCGCATGGCCCCCATTTGGAGCGCTGCCAATCGAGCCCCTGAACGGTTACGACCGTCTTTTTCCCGACCAGCCGGGGAAGAAACGAAAAGAGCGCGGGGCCGAGGCAATGATAGTGCACGATGTCGGAGTTCGAAGCCATGGCGTGCAGCGTGCTCAACAGGCTGTGTATGAAGGTTTCCAGATGTTTCGAACGGATGGTCGGCAACCGGCGCACGCGCATTCCGTCGTGCGTGTTCGTCGGAGGCGTGAAGTAGGTACGGCAATAAACGGTGACCTCATGGCCGAGTCGCGCCAGTTCATGGCCCGCGTGCTCGTAATAGGATTCGACGCCGCTGTATTTGGAAACCAGGCCGCGGCCTCCAATGAAAGCAACCCGTACACTCTGGCGCGCGCGCGGAATCTGGGTTACAGCCGGCAGAGAAACAACCTTTCTTGAGTTGGACAACCGAGAATAAATATCGAGCAGCTTCCCGAGGTGTTGTTCAGGATCATGCTTTGACTGCACGCGGGCCCGGGCAGCGGAGCCCATTCTCGCGACCACATCCGGATGGTCAAAGAGAAAGCCGATGGCCCGAGCCAGTTGGTCGCGGTCGCCCGGTGGGTAAAGAAGGCCGGTGACGCCGGGTTCGACGACCTCGCGACGCGATCCCAGATCGGTCGCGATTACAGGCCGCCCGTATGCGTAGGATTCGAGGATGGATTTTCCCAGGGTCTCATAGGCATGAGACGGAAACAAAGAAAAGCTGCAACCGGCGATGAGCTCCTTCAGCTTTTCGCCCCGGACCATGCCGGCAAAGAGCACTCGATCCAGGTTCAATTCACGCGCCAGCGCCTCCAGTCGCGGGCGTTCCGGCCCCTCACCCGCAATGATCACTGGAATGTGCGGCAATCGAACCAGGGCGTGCAGCAGTTCGTCGACTCCTTTTTCTGGTGAAAGGCGGCCGAAGTAGAGCAGATAACCTTCATCGTTGCCGTATTTTCCGGGGGCGAGCCGATCGTCGTCGGGCAAGGCCTGAAAGTGCGGGAGCACTTCGATGCGATCGGCTGGAAGCCCATGGGCGACCAGTTCACTGCGCACGAATTCGCTGGGGGCAAGAAACAGATCGACACAACGCGTGTAGGTTCGCAACCATTTGTGGAGATAGCCTTCCGCCGCGAGAACCATGGCGCTGGTGCGCGGCCCCGGATAGCAGCCTTCTGTAACGGCGTGGTAGAACGCGCCTCCTCGGCAGGAGTCGCACGGGTGCCCGTGGGACACGAGATTGTAGGTGGGGCACAGAAGCTTGAAATCGTTCAGGTGATAGAGGACGGGAATGTTCTGCCGCTTGAGCTCCCAGAGGATCGACGGCGATAGATGATGATAGATCCCCCGGATGTGGGCCAGATCGGGTGAGAAATCGGCCACGCAATCGCGCATGGCGCGCCGGGCCGACGGCGAATAAAGAGCATGCGCGGCCATTTGCACCTTGCGGATTAGGCTGGCACTTGGATCCTTGAAGTTCCTGTAAGGAATAAGATAGCTACGGCCCTTGAAAGCGGAAAAGGAGCCGTGGTCCATGCTGAAGAGCGCGGTTTCATGACCGCGTTCATCCATGCGGCGAATGAGATCGAAAAGGTAAGATTCCGTCCCGCTAAACGGGTAGTCATACTTGTTGCAATAAAGAATGCGCATGTTCTCCGCCTGAGGGGGAAATCCGGGATAGGAATTGTTCCGCGAAAGCCAACAGATTTCGGGGACGGTTGTAGGAAGTTGCAACCTTGGCCGCCGCCGCCCGGCGAATTCCCGAAAGAGACGATTGATTGGCGTAAATCCAATTCACCGCATTGATGAAACTGGGTAGCGAGCCGCGTTGATAAAGAAAGCCGGTCTGCTGGTGCTCGACAAGTTCGGGAATGCCCGTAATATCCGGAGCCAGCACCAGCTTCTGTTGCGACATCGCTTCCATCAGAACAACGGGAATCCCCTCGCTTTTGCTGGTAATCGCCACCAGATCGGCATAGCGGTAATAGGCGGCGAGGTCGGCGCGGGGCACGTGTCCGGACAGGTGAACGTGCCCTCTCAGCCCCAACTTCCGGACCTGTCGTTCCAGAGCGCTCCGCTCCGGCCCCTCGCCCACGATCCAGCAGAGAAAGTCGAGTCCCTGTTCGCGGAGCGCAGAACAGGCTCGAATGAGAAAGTCATAGTCCTTTACCCGGTGCAAACGCCCGACAGCGAGCAGACAGAATGGGCGATGATCGGTTGCATTTGGGGACGCGTCGGTGGGCCATGAAAGGACACGATCGACCCCGAGGCGCTGAACAATAATTTTCGTCGCCGGAACGGTGGGGTATTTGCGGAGAATGTAATTACGATTGAAATCCGAGATGGTCGCGCAAAAGCTGCACGCTTCCAGTTTCGTGGTGAGAAGATCGGCCCGGTGCAGCAGATCGGAGCCGTGCAAGGTGAAACTGAAGCCGATTCCGAGCAGACGAGAAGCGACCAGCGCCATCCACGAAGCGAAGTATCCGTGATGAGCGTGAATGTGTTGCACATTCAGCGGAGCCAGTTCCTCCGCCATTGCAGAGCCCATCAGCGTGTGACCCAGCGCGCGAATTCTCAGACCAGGCGAACCTCCGCCGTCGAGCAGCAGGGGCCGCAAAATTCGCCACAAGTTGCGCCGGTCCGAAGCGAGCCGTCCCGCGGCCCGCATGAGCGCATCATCCGTGAGCGGTTGAAAATAGCGAGTCTCCTTCCAGTAAGCGCGCTCGGCCAGGCTGAGGCCATTCGGCGCAACCCGCTTCCCGCTGCAGCACACGACATTTACCCCGCAGCGGCGAAGCTCCGCGATCTCATCCATTACGTAAGGCTCCACCGGCGAAGGGAACTCGTTGGCAATGTAGGCAACGGTAGTCATACAGAGCACTCCTCGGAGCCACAGAGCATACCCGCAGCGGTGAACAGGAGTCCGATCACGAACTGGTATGCCATGTCGACGAAGAAAGCGTTGAACAGATAGACGCACAGCAAGACCGGCCAGACAGTGCGCAATGCTGCCATGGAGCCTGATTCCCCAGGTGGGGCGCGACCGGAGAGACGGAACAGATTGAAGAAGAGGATTCCGTAGAGGGCCAATCCCGGCACCCCGAACTCAACCAATAGGGCGAGGTAAGTATTGTGCACATAGAAAATGCGCAGGTGATAACCCTCCATGCGACGGCCCAACTCGGCATACATGTGCCCGGCGGGCCAACCCGCCAGGGGCCGCTCCTGAAACATCGACCAGCCCGCGTGATATACGGCCACGCGTGCCTCTACCGGGCCACGCTCTTCGGTCCGATCCCAAAGAGCGTTCTTGAGCGAGTGGTCGCTGAACCCGATCGCCAACCCGCCCAGTAGACCGGCCACTACCAGCAGGACGCATACCGCCTGCAGCCGTCGATCGATGAAGCGATATCCGAGAACCAGCGTGGAGAACGCGAATGAGATCCATACCGCGCGCGTCATCGTTGCCAGTACCGCCAGCGGCAACGCCAGCCATAGAAACCAGACAAACTTGCTCTTCGGTGAAAATACGAACGCAAGTATGCCCAGGAGATTTAGCGAAACCCCATTCGCAACCGCCTGAAGAAAAGGACCGCGCGCACGGTCGGGATGAAAGCCAAGACTGGGGTCAAGGATGAAGCGCGGAAAAATGAGCCAGCGAGCATCGACCAGGAACGCAATCGCCGTGAATACGAGGTAAGCGAGCGCGAGAACGATGAACATCCGGAAATGATGCCGTTGGGCCGCCCCTCGAAAAACAAGCACGGAAATATGGAACAGAGCGAACGGCACGATGAATTTGCTGGCGATAATGCTCCAGACCTGCGGATCGAAAGGCTCGCGCAGTGCCCGCAACACCGCGAGACCGGTGAGGCCGAGCATGGGAACGCCGAGTCCTGCAAAGAACGGGAGCTTCTCCCGCAAGGCCATTTTGCTAAGAGCTACGAAGAAAACCAGGACGCCGAATGCGATGCGATCCGCGTAATAAGAAAAAAGATCGGGCGGCCGGAACAGGAACACCGACATCGCCATCAGGTAGAGGATCGAAGGATAGGCCAGCGCCAGGTGCAGAGGCCGAAGTAGCCAACCGGCTGCTTGCCAGACCAAGTTATTATCGCTCGCCCAGGTTGTGGCGTGGCTGCTCATGAGCGGCTCATGCCCCTTCCGCGACGAACAGTACCCGTGCCGTGCTGAGTAGGATGCGCAGGTCAAGGCGCAAACTCCAGTTCTCGATGTAGGTCAGATCCAGGTGCATGTTGAGATCGAACGACGGAGAATGGCGCGCCGTAATCTGCCAGAGGCCCGTGATGCCGGGTTTCACGTCCAGGCGCCGGTAATGGTGAAGTTCATAATGGTTGACCTCGTCGACCGGATGCGGCCGGGGCCCGACCAGACTCATCTCCCCGCGCAGCACGTTCCACAGCTGCGGCAGTTCGTCGAGACTGTAGCGCCGGAGGAAGCGTCCGATGCGGGTAATTCTGGGATCACCGACGATTTTGAAAATCGGTCCCTCCCTCTGGTTCCGGGCGCGCAGGTCATCCTTGAGGTGGTCAGCATTCGTGACCATGGACCGAAATTTGTAGCACCGGAACCGGCGCCCCTTCGCTCCCGCGCGTTCCGCTGTGTAGAAGACCGGCCCCGGCGAATCCAGGCGGATCAGCAACGCAATCAGCGCCATGATTGGCCCCGTCAACAGGAGACCGAGACCGCTACCCACGACATCGACCAGTCGCTTCAAGAAGAGCGCCGCGCTGGGGACAGGCTCGCAGTGAAGCCTCACAATCGGGACTTCTCCGATGTAGTCGACGCCAGCATCGGGCCATGGTCCGGGCGGCAGATCGGGAACGGCCCGAATGTCAAGGTGGTTTCGAAGCGCAGCTTCGGCCGCTTCGCGCATCCGCTTACGCTCGCCTGGAAGAGCGAGGATGACCTCATCGATGAACTCCGAGCGGGCGAGCCAGTCCAGGTCCCCAATTCGCCCAAGCACGCTGGGAGATAGCGGTAAATCGTCGTCAATAAATCCACGGACGAGAGCCCGCCGGAGCGGGTCACGGCGCAGTGCGCGGGCGAGTGAGCGGGCGACCGGTCCGCCGCCCACGATAAGGACGTTCCGGCATCCGGTGTCATGATTCCACCTGGCCCAGACAAAGCGACGCAACTGGCGAAACAACAGCAGCGCGCTCAAGCCGCCGACGAAAGTCATGGGCACGGCAGGGAGATGAATTGCGCCCGGGTTAGTCAGGAAAACCAGGGTTACCGCAAACAAAACCGATCGCAACAGTCCAGGCAGGATGTCCCGTGGAAACGGGTCGGGGTGTCGCCGGTAAATTCCTTCGGTGAACCCGAACAGCGTTACCAAAGTCGCAAGCAGCGGCAAATCGAAATGAGGCAGGCTCCAGGCAGGGAGAATCAGGGCTTGCAACGTCAGGCCGGCTGCAAGAACAATCCAATCGGCGACTACCAACTGATAAAGCGTGAATGGATCGGCGATCGGATGCGGCAGAAGAAGCCGCGTCATTTTCGCTGAGTGGATACTGGCCCGGGGCTTTTGACGGATGGGGACGCACTCGGCCGCCGGCTCCGCCGTCTTTCGTGCATAACGCTGCGATGGCGCGGAGGACATCCCCGGAATCATGCGCGCATACGGGGAGGGGGAATCGCACGTTCCAGATCCCCAGAGATCGTGTGTCGTTAATTCGCCCATGGGATTCACAAGCTCCGATATAGGCCTTGCGGAACCGGGAACCTGCGATCCGCGAGGATAGTTCCGAGGAGAGACACGCCCACCTTGCCCAGGCGCTCCACGATTTGAGCAGCGACGAGCCGGCGGGTCTTGTTGGCTGTGAGCACAAGCACCAGGCCATCGCAATGGTGGCTGATTCTTGCCGTGATCCAGCAGACCGGCGCGCAGCAGACAATGGAAAAATCGAAGCCGGCCATGATTTCGCGGAGCCGCTCCAGGTTCTGGTCTGTTACGGGCTCGACACCGGCTTCCGGCCACCAGCTTTGCCTTGGAACCAGTTCGAGACGCTGCGCCACCGGCCACGTGACTTTGGGATGGGAAGACGCGGCAACATTCAATTGCTGCTGTAGTGTGATTGCGTCGAACCCGGCGTCAATCAGGCCAACGTCATACTTCCCCTCCCTAGCCAGAGCCACGCCAACATCGAGGCATAATGGTCCCACCAGCAGCGACTCTTCAGTGGAAGCAAATCCGACGTTTCGCACCATCCCGGCTTCATGCCGCAGGAAAAGCTGTTGTACCAGCGCATGGATCTGTTCGTCGCGGATGGAAACCGCCGGGAAATCTTTGACCTCCGGGCAAATCTCCGGGCGGATTGGGATGGCCCTATCATCCACGGCTCGCACTTCACTAAGAAGCTGGACTAGAGTGCTCACTGGAATACCGCCCGGGAACCGCGCGAACGGGAACTGTGAGCGGGCACTACCTCCGGCGGCGGGGCCGGGAGCCAAGCCAGCACTGGCATTTCCAGCAACTGGTGTGCTTCGTGGGGCGTGCGGATTGTTGCGTCAAAATGTTCAGCGGCAAAGGCAGCCCCCAAACTGAACGCAAGGGAGAGCCCGAAGGCGAAAAGAAAGTAAAGTACGAATGAATGATCGGGCAAAGCGGCTGCCGTCGGGGATTCGACAATCGTCACGTTGAGAATCCGCTGCCGGTCGAGCGCGTCCCCGATTCGCGCCTCCTCGCGCTTGCGCTGATACAACAAATAGGAGTCCTCGTCCGCTTTGGCAGTCCGAATCAGGTCTTGCTGATCGATTAAGCTGGACTGCATCTGCTGCGCAATCGAGCGCAACGCCGAGACTTGAGACAGGGCAGCGGCTTGCCGTGCTCGTAGTCCGTCCAGCTGCACCTGGGTTTTCTCCAACTCCAACCGGGCCCACTCGAAGTTTGGATCCTTGTCGGTGGTTTCGTCCCGCACCGGAGCCAGAGCTTCGGCAGCGATCGACGTTTTCGCCTGTTCGATCTCCTGATCGATTTCCTGCACGAGCCGGTAGGAGGGCTCGAAGCGCGTGAGCAACTCGGTGCGCTTCAGTTGAAGTTCCAGCAAGTGGGTCTTCAGTTTTTCGAGGAGCTCCGGATTGTCCGCCCATCGTTTTAATGTGACCGAGCGCGATGGAAATGATTTCAATTGCTGGTCAAGCGATTGGATCGTCCGCTCGGCTTCGACGCGTTCCTGGTCGATCTGGCGATAGGAAGCGTCCGCCTCCCCCAACTTTTGCAGCGCGATATCGCGTTCCGTCGCGGCAGAGATCACGCCCCTGGTGCGGGTGAAATTTACGAGTTCCGCTTCGGAGCGATGCAGGCGCTCTTCACTGTCGGCAGTTTGCTGATCGAAAAATTGGATCTCTCCCGAGGGGCGTTGCAGGTTCGTATGCTTGTTCATGTACGCGGTTGAAAGCGCCGCCAAAATGCGCGCCCCCCGGTCCGGGTCCGTATCCTTGTAGCTCACCTGAATAAGGTTCGACTTCTTCACCGCCTCCACGTCCAGCCGGCGCCCCAGTTTGCGAGCCGTATGTTCTACCTCCGAGGCTCGCTTGGAGTCGGGGGTATCGGCGGGAACCAGGCCGGCCGTGATCACTACTTGCTTGAGCAGATCCTCGTCGCGTAGAAGTTCGACCTCGGAATTCAATTCTTCCTCGGTGATTTCGGGCCGGGTAAAGTCCATTCCGCTGCTGGCTTGTGGGGAGGCAACCGGGTCAAAACGGCCCCGACGGATCAGAACTTTGAAGTGTGATTCGTAGCGCGCGGAGAAGACTACAAACAGCATCGCCGCCAGCAAAACCAAGCCAAAGGAAATAAGCATCAGCCGCGGACGCCGGAATAGAGTCGCCGCCAGGTCGCGGGGCGTCAGGGTATGCGCAGTAGAGGATTTTCCCGTCAATGCGGAGGTCATGGCTCAGGGCAAACAATCACGATGGGCTGTTAATCGGCGTGGATTCTGCAAATCGTGGACGCTTGCGCCTCCTCTCAATACTGCAAGGGGTTCATATACCAGCTCATGGAGTTGGTCGGAACAAATTTGCGGATCTTCGATACGCGGCTTTGCGGCACAAAAATAAAATCGCCAGGCTGCAAATGCATGTCTTCCCGAAGATTGCGGGAATCCAGCATTTTTTTCAGGTCGAGCACGTGGGTCTCGGCGACATCCACCGAAACCCTTCGAAACAGCACGACCTCGGAGTGGCGCGCCTGCTGCGTAAAACCGCCGGCAATGGCCACGGCCTCGTTCACGGTCAAATCTCCGCGAAGTTCGTACTTCCCCGGCTTGGCCACTTCACCCGAGGCGAGAAAGTACGGCTTGTCGAAATCCTTCAGGGTGACGGTGACCTCGGGCTGATACAGAAATCCCCGGTATGCGCTGCAGACTTCCTCATGGAACTGAGGCAGCGTAAGACCCTCGGCCAAAATTGTCCCCGCACCCCTGAGGGCCACAAAGCCATCGGGCTGCACGACCAGGCTTTGGTTGAAGTCAGGCGAGAATGTGAAATTAAGGTCAACGATATCGGACTTTGTGAGCCGGTAAAGGGGGTGGCGATTCCCTCCGACTACAGGATCTCCCATGCCACCCGCTCTACCGGGCTGTGTGATCGCACCGCGCAAGGAGCTTTCCGGCCCGGCCCCGCCCTGGCCCTGCGAGCTCTCCGCCGCCGCGGGCGTGCCGGATAGCGGAGCAGAGGATCCAGGGGCAGGAACAGGCGGCGAAACGCTCTCCTGCGCGGACGTGACCACGGCTAACTGCAAGCTGAGCAGACCGGCAGTCATCAGAACGACGTGCTTTAGCAGGACATTCATCTCCGTACCTTCACCGTCGCTCAGACGGTGAAACATCAGCTCGGGCGATTGAGCTGTTGGTCCGAAAATATCTTCGAAGCGCAAGGACAACAAGACTTGGAAAGTGCTGTCTACTGCGGTACAGGGCGGGATTTAACCATCCAAAGAGTGATGAATTCTCCAAACCGGGCAACCACGCCGGGGTTTCACGAGGCGTTTCAAAACAGGAGCGCACAAACGCCGCGTCTCCGAGTGTAGGAGAGTAGCTCTCCGAAAGTAGACGGGCCGCGCCGATTCATCACGAAACGGATGTGATCGCGCCTACATCCGGTCCCCCCCCTTCCGGAGCATGATACTGACGTGAAACCGAAACGCCCCGCCAATCCGCCGCCCACTGTATCTTTGCCCGCGAAAGCCAAGGTCATACGCGTGCTCGTGGCCGACTCCGGCCCCCTGCAGTCCCAGCTCCTCACCCGGGCGCTGCGCAGCCGTCGCGAATTCGAGGTGTCGGCGGTCGCTCTCGACACCGCCGCCCTTCAATCCTTCCTGCAGGAAAATCACGCCGACGTGGCCCTGATCGCGGGCAACCAAGTCCCCGATTGGGCCCTCCTCCGCTGGTTGCGCATTACGCATCCCAAAATCCCCACTGTTCTGCTCGCCGAAAGCGATGACCGCGAGCTGGTCGTGCGTGCGTTGCGCGCCGGCGCCAAGGGAATTTTTCTGTTCACGCACGATCCCTTTCGCCTCCTCTGCAAGTGCATCAGCCAGGTCGCGCGCGGAGAAGTTTGGATCAGCAACCAGCAAATCCACTACGTGCTCGACGCCCTCTCCGAAGTCCCGACCCTGCGCGTGGTCAACGCGAATGGACGGACCTTGCTGACTCCGCGCGAGGAGCAAGTCGTCGCGCTCGTTGCCGACGGCCTCAGCAATCGCGACGTCGCCGGCGAGCTCGGCCTGAGCGAGCACACCATCAAGAAATATCTGCTTCGCATCTTCGATAAAGTCGGGATTTCCAGCCGCGTCGAGCTCGTGCTCTACGCCATGTCCCACGGCGAGAAAAGCCAATCCGAGTGGATGCCAAACAGCGCTTGAACTTCGCCCTCGGGGGATACAATGGCCACATGGCGATTGGCGAGCAGAGCCCACCCGTGACCACCTCCGGCTCCGTGGTCGCACGCCGCTGGACGGTGATCGCCGCCGGCCTCCTCATCCTGGCCCTCGCGCTGGTCGTGATCTACACCGGACCGGCCGCCTTTCTCAGCCCGATCGCGCTGGTCGTGGTGGCCGCAATTGGCCTCGCCGCCTTGTTGTTTCAGGTGCGTTTTCGCCAGGACCTGACGACCGTTCGCTCTCATCTCGGACTCAACATTCTCGGCCTGCTCTGCGCCTCCGGATCATTGCTGGCCGATTATCTGCACCTGACACGCGCGTTCCTCGAACTGGTCGCGTTCAGCGCCGTCCTCTGCTTCGGCATCAGTGGATCGCTTATCCTGCACGCTCTCCGCCGCCAGCCACCTGCGCCACAATTGGCAAAAGCCGATCCGATAAAGACAGAATAAAGACCGTCCGCGTAGCGGGAGCTTTTGCTGCGCCGCTGCTCCACGACTCATCCTCCCAGCTACAATGCCGCTATGCGCGTCACCCTATTCGGAGCCTCGGGATTGCTCGGCCAGGAGCTGGTCAATGCCGTAAAACTGCGGGGTCTGGAACTCAATGCGCTGACATCCAAAGACGCCGACCTGCGAGACCACCCTCGCGTGAACCGGCTCATCCGCGATTCGCAACCCGATTGCATCATTCTCTCCGCGGCCTTCACCGACGTCGATGGCTGCGAGTCCAACCGCGACTTGGCGATGGCGGTAAATTGCGAAGGTGCGGTCAACGTAGCCAAGGCCGCGCGCACGACAGGCTCGCGCCTCATGTTACTAAGCACCGACTACGTATTCGACGGCACGAAAAGTTCGCCTTATGAAATCGGCGACGCGCGGAATCCGATCAACGTCTACGGCGAGAGTAAAGCGCGAGCCGAAGAACAACTGCTGCATCTCGTTCCCGACGCCTGCATCGTGCGCACATCCTGGCTCTTCGGCCATGGAGGCAACTGTTTTCCAGCAACCATCCTCAAGCTCGCCGCAACCCGGCCGGAGATTTCAATCGTAAACGATCAGCGCGGATCGCCCACCTTCACCCGCGATCTCGCCTCCACGCTCGTTCAACTTTGTGAGAAAGGCGCGGGCGGCATCGTCCACGCCACCAACTCCGGCAACTGCACGTGGTACGAGTTCGCGACAGAAATTGTGCGCACTTCCGGACTGCCCGCCGAAGTAAAACCGGTAACCACCGCCGAATTCCCCCGCCCCGCACGCCGGCCGCCTTATTCGGTCTTATCGCCGGCCAGCTTAGACGCGTACGGAATCCATATGCCGAAGTGGCAGGATGCGCTCGGACGATATCTACGCCACGATGCCCCGGCAGCAAAGTCCATCCCCAACCTCTAGTGCCGTTCGATCCCTTGTACCGTGACGGAATGAATCTACTACTGCATGAACCACTACTGCATGAACCCGCTACTGCATGAACCTGCTAATGCATGAACATGCTACTGTCATCCTTAACCAGCCCGTAATGAATCTACTAACCCCAGAGGGGCGACTGAGTCCTCACGCGCACACTTTCGGTGCTGAGATAAGCGGCTTCAGCCGCGGCTCGCCCGCAACGATCGGTGCCCGAATCTCCCCGGTCTGGTTTATCCTTACTAACTCGTGGGGGCACTCGTGAAAATTCAATTCCTGCGGTTGACGCTCCGTCGTTTTGTCGTTCTCGTGCAATTCTTCGCCGCATTCGCACTTCTCGCTCCGTCCCTTTCCGCGCAGCAGGGTGACCTGTCCATGTATCAGGACCTTCACTGGCGCATGATCGGCCCCTTCCGCGGCGGACGGACAGTCGCCATCTCCGGCATTCCCGGCCATCAAAATGTTTTCTACATGGCCCCGAACAACGGAGGCGTCTGGAAATCGACCGACTTCGGACGTACCTGGCAACCCATCTTCGACGACCAGCCGACCGGTTCAATCGGCGCGCTCGCCGTGGCCCCGTCGAATCCCGATATTATTTATGTAGGCAGCGGCGAAGGCCTCCGCCGTCCCGATCTCTCGGTTGGCGACGGTATGTACAAATCCACCGACGCCGGAAAAACCTGGCAGCACCTCGGCCAATCCGATTCAGCCCTGCGCGATGCCCAGCAAATCTCCGCGATCATCGTCGATCCCAAAGACCCCAACCGCGTCTTCGTTGGCGCCATGGGACACCCCTATGGCCCCAATCCCGAGCGTGGAGTCTTCCGCTCGCTCGATGGCGGCCAGACCTGGCAGAAAGTTCTCTATAAGGATGAAAACATCGGGGCCCCCGACCTCGCCTTCGATCCGCGCAACTCGCAAGTAATCTTTGCCGATATGTGGGCCTCGCGTCGTCCGCCCTGGACCACCGGCGGCGCCTACAACGGCACCGGCAGCGGACTTTACAAGTCGACCGATGGCGGTAACAACTGGCGCCAAATCACTAAGGGCCTTCCCGGCGAAGCCGAAGGCCTGGGCCGCGTCGGCGTCACATATTCCCTCAGCGACCCCGATCGCATGTATGCCTGGGTCGTCGCGAAAAAAGGCACCGGCATTTACCGCTCCGACGATTCCGGAGAAAGCTGGCAACTCGTCAACTCCGAAGATCGCGTGACCGGACGAGGCGACGATTTCAACTGCGTCCGCGTCGATCCCCGCGACAAAGATGTGATCTACGTCGCCAACACTTCCACCTACAAATCCACCGACGCAGGCAAGACGTTCACCGCCATCAAGGGCGCGCCCGGCGGCGACGACTACCACACCATCTGGATCAATCCAGAGAATCCCGACATCATCGCCCTCGCCGTCGATCAGGGCGCAACCATTAGTGTCAACGGTGGCCAAACGTGGTCGAACTGGTACAACCAGCCCACCGCGCAGTGCTACCACGTCATCACCGACAACCAGGTTCCCTACTGGGTCTACGGCGCGCAGCAGGAGAGCGGCTCGGTCGGCACCGCCAGCCGCAGCGATTGGGGCGAGATCACCTTCCGCGACTGGACGGTCATCGGCGTCGAAGAATACGGCTACGTCGCGCCCGATCCGATCCATCCCAACCTGATCTTCGGCGGCAAAGTCACCGTCTTCGATAAAAACACAAATCAGACCCGCGATGTCTCGCCCGTCGTGCTGCGCACGGGCAAGTATCGCTTCAATCGCACCGCGCCGCTGATCTTCTCAACCTTGGGCACGCATACCCTCTATCTCGGATCGAACGTACTCTTCGCCACCCACGACGACGGAAACAGCTGGCATGAAATCAGTCCCGACCTGACGCGCGAAGATCCCGGCATTCCCCCGAACCTCGGACAGGAGTTTGTTGCCGACGATCCCGCGAAGGGCAAACACCGCGGCGTCATTTACTCGATCGCGCCCTCGCCTCGAGAGCAAAACATCATCTGGGTCGGCACCGACGATGGCCTTATCCACGTCACCGCAGACGCCGGCAAAAACTGGCAAAACGTCACTCCTCCCGATCTCACCGCCTGGAGCAAGGTCGCCCAGCTCGACGCCTCGCATTTCGATAAAGATTCCGTCTACGCCGCCGTCAACCGATTTCGCCTCGACGACCTGCACCCTTACATCTACCGCACACACGACGCGGGCAAGACCTGGCAGAAGATCACCACCGGCCTGCCCGAAGATGAACCGGTGAACACGGTCCGTGAAGATCCCCGGCGCAAGGGCCTGCTCTTCGCCGGAACCGAGCGCTCCGTCTACATCTCGTGGGATGACGGCGACCATTGGCAATCGCTCAAAATGAATCTGCCACCCACTTCCATCCGCGATCTCGTCGTCCACAACAACGACATCGTCGTCGGCACCCACGGCCGCTCATTCTGGATCCTCGATGACATCACTCCGCTCCGCCAGCTCAGCCCCAGCCTGGCCCACTCCGAAGTCCACTTGTTCACGCCGCAGCCCGCTTACCGCTTCCGCCGGGACAACTGGACCGACACTCCTCTCCCGCCGGAAGAGCCCGCCGGCCAGAACCCTCCCGATGGCGCCATCTTCGATTACTGGCTTCGTGATGACGTCTCCGCGCCCCTCAGCCTTGATATCTGGGATTCGGGCCATCACCTCGTCCGCCGCTTTACCTCGGTCGACCCGCCCGAGCCCATCAATCCCAAAAACTACAACGTGCCCATGTACTGGCCTCGCCCCGAGCAGCGGTTATCTGCAACGAAAGGCATGCATCGCTTCGTGTGGGATCTGACTTATCCCGCACCCGAAGTCCTGAGCCGGGATTTCCCGATCTCAGCCATCCCTCACGACACGCCGCTCTATCCGCAGGGAGCGCTCGCGCTGCCGGGCCACTACTACGTCACTCTCACCCTCGAATCCCACCTGGATGTGCACAACGGCAATATGCCGAAAGAGGAGCAGCATTTTGTCCTGAGCCTGGACCCGCGCGTCAAGCTCAAGCAGCCAAACGATCTCGACCGCCAGTTCGAACTCGACCGCAAGATTGCCGAGGCCCTGCACCGCGACTACGAAGCTCTGCAACAGGTACGGAGCGTACGAGCACAACTGAAGCCGTTCAAAGCAGACCACTACGCCAACAGCGCGTCCAGCAACAGGGCGCAAGCGTCGATTGCGAAACAGGCGAGCGAACTCGACGCCAAAGCCGCAGCCATCGCAGGCGGCGAAGGAGGATACGGCACCCGTTACCTGAGCTCCCCCGAAGGCCGCAGCTTGGCTCGACTGAACGGAGGCTTCGGAACGATGCTGGCAGCTCTCGATACAGCCGACGCCCCGCCCACCACCCAGCAACTCTCAATGTTCGCGGAACTCGAAAAAGCCTTGGACGAGCAACTGGCGGCCTGGAATCAAATCAAAGCCAAAGACATTCCATTCCTGAACGAACAGCTGAAGAAAGCACGCTCGCCGCAGATCGACATTCAAAAAGCGCCCCCGGCCGGCTCACCCGAAGATAATTCGCAGGACGAAGACTAGTGGGCGTGGAAGGCGCCCTCAAAACGAACCCTTAAAACAAGCATTCCCGGAGCACGACTCAAAACCAACTCCAAGGTCTTCCTGAGCGAAGCGGCGTAAGTGAAGCGCGCCCCGCGCATCCCTCTCGCCCCCATCATCCAACCGAGGTCTTCCTGAGCGGAGCCGGGGCCTCACGAAGTGAGGCCCCGGCAGAGTCGAAGGATCCCTGCTCCCTCAACCGGTCCCGAAAATTCGGGATTCTCGCCCCCCCACTTTTACCGATCATAAGAAAGCCGCAACCTCCGAGCGGAGTCGAACATCCCTTTCCCATAGCACGCCCTGTCAAGCCCGATTCCCGGCTCCAGAGACCCCGCAACCCCGGCCATCCATTGCCTTTATGCGTAATGTACATACATGCGTGTATGCAAAACTATATTTTGTTCGCCGTCCATTCTCTTTTTGTACGTACACAACTGGCTGTACAATGTTCCACGTGGAACATTCGTGGCTGGCGGTCCCGAACCTCAAGGCTGGTCCAAAAACCCTGAAGCCGAAGTCCACAATTGACCCCGGCCCCGGTTTGTGATTTACTGCTCTCAATCGGGGCTGGCTCACTGCAAGTTGCTTTGGCAAGCGAATTTAGGGGCGTGAGACCGAGGTAATGCGATGAAGACCAGCTCTGTGTGTGCTGCTGTAGTAGTGTCCCTCCTGTTAACCTTCACCCTTTGTGCCAGCGCGCGGGACATGGTGCTGCCCGCCGGAACAATCCTGAAATGCACGCTTGACGAACCAAATTTCTCCACCGCCACCGTCGCCATAGGCGATCCCGTGCTTTGCCGTCTCCACTCCCTCACCGAATTCGGCCAGCAGGCCTTCCCGCGCGGAAGCTACCTGGTGGGCCATCTCGAGGCTGCGCAGGAACCCGGACACTTCTGGGGCAAGGGCTACATGAAGATCCAGTTCGACCGCATTGGATTGCCGCAGGGCGACATGCCTCTCGACGCCAAAGTGATCGGCACGCGCGGCTACAAGGTCGACAAGTATGGCGACCTCGATGGCAAAGGCCACGCCAAGCGTGACATCGTCGAGTGGATGCTGCCGCCGCTCTGGCCGTGGAAGATCATCATGCTGCCCGCCCGCGGCCCGCGGCCGACTCTAAAGGGCGAGAGCCAGCTCACTCTGCGCCTCATGGACGACGTCCAGATGCCGCAGGTCGCTTCGACCTTTGGTCCCGATTGGCATTTCTTCGGGCATCCTTACGATCAATCGAGTGGAAATGAGCTGTACCGGAACAATGCCTACAACGGTTCGTCGGACACCGTCACACCTCGCCTGGCGGTGCGCCATATTCGACCGGCGGCCAGCGAGCCGATGGTGGAGGAAGTTCCACAGGTCACTTACGCCAGCTACACTACGACGAGTGTAACGGCGGGCGACTCGCGCTTCACTGGCACGGCTCCGGGAGTGCCCGTGTTCGTGCTGAAAACCGGCATGGTTCTGGCGGTTGGTAATTTCACTTACCAGGACGGACGGATCAGCTATGAGTTGGCTAGCGGTGGCAATGGCGTCGTCAGCACCGATGAAGTCGACTGGACGACAACTCAGCAGGTGAATCTGCAGCGCGGCGTGCGAGTATCGCTGCCCAGCGGCCATTCGACCGCAGGAGCAGCGGGCTACTGACTTTTCACAAAGGGGGGTACAGGATCGGCCGTCAGTGAAATCTGGCGGCCTTCCTTTTCTTTAGTCGAGACAGGTTGAAAGTGTCAGCACCCTCGTCCATCCCGGTCGGCATCGTTCCGCAGATTTTGGTCGTCCGCTAATTTTCTTGCGACGGGCGATGCCTCTACGACATCCATCTACCTGCGCAGACTCAAACTTCTGAGGATCCCATGCATAAAGTGAACATTGCCGAAAAGTTCTCCCACATATCCGAATACTGGAAGCCGTATATCGGCGCCGAACTCAACGGCCAGTATTTGAAGTTCGACAAACTCAAAGGCGAGTTTGTGTTTCATCATCACGAAAATGAGGATGAGATGTTCCTGGTCGTGAAAGGCCGCTTCCGCATGGACTTTCGCGATCGCCACGAATGGATTGAAGAAGGAGAATTCATCGTCGTTCCCCGTGGCGTAGAGCACCGTCCAGTGGCCGAGGAGGAATGCTGGATACTTCTGTTTGAGCCAGCTTCAACCGTCAATACGGGCAACGTTGAAAGCGAAAGAACGGTTCACGAGTTGGAGCGGGTGTAACGCGAACCAGACCGTAGCTCGCGCAGGCTCGCTGCGTTTATCGTAATCTCTGTTCAGGTCACGAATCCAAATGGAAATCACTGTCTACTCTGCGCCCTGGTGTCCCGACTGCCGCGAGGCCAAGCGTTTCCTCGATCAGTACAGGATTGCTTACACCGAGATCAACATTGAAACCACTCCCGGAGCGGCCGACGAAGTCGTGAACCAGACGGGAAAACGGGCCATTCCGCAGTTCGTCATTGACGGCGAATGGGTCCAACCCTACCGCCCCGGCGAGGGCTTCCTTTACGAGGAGATGTCAAAGCGATTGGGCATCGGCGAATCCCGGTAGGCGAAAGAGGAGAGCGCAACCGACCGCACTCGGTCGGCCATGTCCTTCCGTGTTGGCCTCGTAACAGACAAAGCTCCGCCGCTTAAGGTAAACTTGTAACTCGCTGATTTAACAAGACAAAATCGGTCTTTTGCACCCGTCCAAAGCAGGCTCGGGGCGCGGAAAGCCCCGATTTGCGGCGGCTTTTGTACCCTCGATTCCAAAGAGAACCTGACAATGACCAAGAAATTGCTGTTCGCGGCGGCTTTGTTGAGTCTGGCTCTGGCCAGTGGATGCGCAACCGGCGGTAGCGGTCCTGGACCGGCTATCGTAGTAAAGGTCATGGGGTCCCTCGCCGACGCCTACGTGGGTCAGACAGGAATCACATTCACCGCGACCGTAACCAACACCACCAACACGGCGGTGACCTGGAGCCTGAGCGGCACGGCATGCACCGGAACGCCGAATCCCTGCGGGAGCATTGTTTCGGCAACGCCCACTACGGGCACCTATACGGCTCCTGCCACCGCGCCAAGTCCCAATACCGTGACGATTGTCGCTACCTCGGCGGCGGATAACAAGACGACGGGGTCGGATACGATCCATGTATCGCAGATCACGGTGAATATCACGCCCGCCACTGTCAATATAGGTCCCGGACTCACGCAGCAGTTCACGGCGATCGCGATTCCGGACGATGCCCCGCAGACGGTCACGTGGAACCCCCCGACTTGCGGCACGTCCCCCTGTGGCACGATCACCCAGGACGGCTTTTATACCGCTCCGCCCCATGCCAGTTCCTCAAATCCGGTTCAGGTTACGGCGACATCCACGCTCGATCCCTCGGGCATTGGGCAGGCAAACGTTACGGTTGTGAGCTCGCGCCTGGGTGGGAATGCCACCAATCCAAGCTTCGCATTCCGCTTCTCGGGTTACGACAACGCTCACGAGCCCACGGCGTTGGTTGGAAGTTTTGTCGTTGGGAGCAATGCTCAGATCACCAGCGGCGTGGCGGACGGAGTGACGGCCGCAGGACCACAGCACTACGGCAGCCTTACTGGCTCCTATACGTCGGTCTCCAACAACCAGGGGAAAATCACCCTGAATCTCGGCGGGACCACGTACACCTACACAGTCGCGCTCGATGCTGGTGGCGATGTTTACGCCATCGAGTCCGACAGCAATGGCACAGGCTCGGGAGTAATCGAGCAGTTGTCGAAACCTCCGTCCAGTTTTAATACGGGCTTTCTGAACGGATCGTTTGTCTTCGGCTTCACGGGGGCTGATCTGAGCGGCAAGCGCGTGGGATATGCCGGCTTTCTGCCGATGGACGGAGCCGGGAACATCGGGACGGCGGGCGGCAATATCACTCCGGGGCTGATGGATATCAATGATTTCGGCACCGAGAGTTCTGCGCCTGACATTACCGGCTCTTACAGCATGACCAATGGCGTGGGCACCATGGCCATCACGTCGTCGACCTTGGGAAAAACTTTCAATTTCAATTTGTACGCCGCTTTTGGCACGAACCTCGGCACCAATCCGCTTACGGTGTATGCCGTGTCGACCGACCCGATCGCGACCAACCCGGCGGTTTCGGGCACGATCGTCTTTCAGGATCCAAAGGGTTCACCCTACAACAATGCCACGATGAATGGAGTGTCGGTTGCCGCTCTGACCGGCGCCGACAGCGGAGGCTCGAACGTCTCGCTGACCTTTCTCAACACCGATGGCGCGGGCAACGTGAACGGCAACTTCGACCAGAACGACGCCGGAACGATTCTCTCGGTCGCAAGTTTCAGCACCGGCTACAAGTATGCCGCGACTGGCAGCGGACGCTATACCATACAGCTTCTCGGCAATCCGAATGCAGCCACTCCCGTCGCACCGCTCCCGTTCGTTTGGTATGCGAGCGGAAACGGCAAAGGATTCCTGCTGGATCAGTCCAGCCAGTCCGTCATCACTGGAACGCTGACGCCACCGGGAAAGGCCCCGAATCTGGGATTCGCTCCTTCGGAGTTGTCGGGTACATTTGCTGCCGCGACCACGAGCAGCGGGGCCTCCGGAGTCAGCCCAATTGCAGCCAACCTTTTGCTGACCTTTGCCAACCCAACTCAAGCTGTCAGCGGAACCGAATATATCGGCACTTCGGCCGGCCAGACATTGACCGGAACCTACACGTTGTCAACCGCGGCCGCCGGTTCCGGCCCCCCGCCCAGCGGTATTGTGTTGACGGCTCCAGCAAGTGAGAACTACACGATCTACTCCGTCGATACATCCGGCTGTACCGGACAAGACGCGTCGTGTACGATCGTGGATTTTTTCATGATTGACCTGGACAAGACGAATACGGAGCCATCCGTAATCTTTGCTCACCAGTAAGAGGCGAACGAGTACTTGACCTTCAGCTGATGTGGTGGCAGGGCTTTGCGCCGCTTACTGGGCGGAGCCCCGTCACCACCCAAGCCAAAACAATCCTACCTGCCGCGGATCACCGTTTTCGCGGTGGCCAGGTTATCAAAGCGGTCGTAGGCATGGACCACTACCACGTGATCACCGGCAACAGCCTCCCCCATCGCAGGAACCGGCGCTTCCGGTTGCGGTACCGCGATGCGAAAGTCATAGTCTTCCGTTTTCGAGTCGGAGAGCTGTCCCATCGGATCCACGAATTGCCAGTCCCCGCCATCCAGTGAGTACTCCGCCCGCTTGATCGCAGAAAACGAATCGCTCGCGCGGAAACGCACACGGATATGCTTTCCTCCGGCCGCTTTTTCGTCCCAGGCGGCGCTCAGGTTCTCGATTACGGGCGACGTGTTGTCGACCTCGAAGCGCGCCGAGACCTTTTTTGCATAGAGGGCCTCTCCCGGCGAATGGGAAGGCGCATCGGAGGCAACGAGCATTATGGTGTAGCCTCCGTCGGGCAGAAGGCTCGAGTCGAAAGAATAAAAGCGTTCGGTCAGGTCACTCTTCAACAGCAGCCAGCGCGATTCGCCGTCGCCGCGATAATAAATCGAATAAAGAAGCTGATCGTCGTTGTCGTCGTGAGCCGTCCAGCGGATGCCGATCGAATCATGGTCGCGCGTCGTGGGAGGGGGAGAATCGAAACGTGGCTGTCCCGGTATGCTGACATCTGCGCCTGTCCCGCGTGGAACGGGCTGGTAACGCACTCCGGGTTGCACAATAATTTCATCTATCTCCGGCGCGATGTTCTTGGGCAGATAGTACAGCAGGACGTCGTCGACCAGCGGCGCGGGGGAGCCCGCGTGGAGCATTGACTTCCATTGCACGAAGCGCGCGGGGGGAACATTCAACTCCGAGTTGCCGGCGAGATCGACGCGTGTCCAAGGGCTCCAGTTGCGATCTGGATTGTCGACGTTGCCGCTGCGCGCATAGAGCTCGACATGGCCGGTACTGCGCATAATGCTGCGTCCCCAGCGCGAAAAGACATGCGCGTCGAAAACATCGCTCTCATACGATCCTTCCGACTCGGGCCCGGGACCGAGCACAAAAATCTTGCCCAGATTGCTGCTGGAAACATACAGCCCACCACCGGGCGCGGGCGCGAAGGCGGTGAGCTGGCTGCCGCTTGCCTTCACGAGGTCGGTGAAATCGTCGACGCCGTTGATGGCGAAGATGTGGCCGCGGTTGCCGGTTCCAGCAAGCAGATGTCCGTGCTGATCGAAGCCAAGCGCATAGACCAGATCCTCGTGCGAACTCCAGAGATGCTCGGGAGCGCCGTCGGGCGCGATGCGATAGATCTCGGAGCCGCCGGTCGCGCCAGCTCCGGGCGACGGAAATGGCTGCGCGGCGGTTGTCGGCGTGGCCGATATGCTGATGGTTCCAGCGCTCGATGTCACGCTCTGCGCGGGGGGAGCAACGTTGATATTCAAGGAAGGAGTCGCCGTCACGGGACGCTTCTCGCCCGCGCCTGCCGCGTAGATGTTGCCCGCGCTATCGATCGCAAGCGCGGTGATTTCTTTCTTGGGAGCGCTGTAGAGAACGAACGCCTCCCCTTTGGGGGAAATGCGATACACCAGGCCGCTCCCATCGGACCCGGCAATCAGATTTCCTTTAGGATCAAGCGCCAGGACGCGGATGTGCACTTCATCGCTTTTGAAAAACAGTGAGTGCTGGCCGCTGGAGCCAACTTTGTATATCTCACCCTGATCGCCAGTGGCCACATACAGGTTTCCGGAGGCGTCGAGCGCGAGATCCCAGATGTACTTCGCGCCGGGATCGAAATATACCGAGGCGCTCCACGAGCCTTTTGGGGGCTTGGCGGTTTGGGCGGGATCGAGGCGGTAGACTTTGCCATCCGGAGCCGTGGCTGCGTAAACAATTCCGTTCTTCGCGACCGCCAGAGCCTGCACCTGCAATTCCTGTGGCTCGAAGATCGTCGTGAACGTGCCATCGGAGGTAACGCGATATACGCGCGCGGGAGCTCCGGCGGCTGCGTAGATGTTGCCGAAAGCGTCCGAGGCGATCGACCAGATGTAGGTCGAAGGCGTGGTCGCTAGCGACCTGAAGGCCGGGGCCAGTTCGAGACCGCCACCGTTCCGGAACGCGACGCCATGCGCGGTGCCTTTAATCAACTCATCGAACCTGGATTGTTCCCAGGTGCGCGTACCTTCGGCAGAAGCAAATCCGGGCGCAAGGATGGATAGAGTAAGTACAAAGGAAAGAGCCAGCTTCTTACGAGCCAAGATCGTACCTCATTCTTGTTAGATGATTAGATTGTAGCGCCGCCGCCCCGGCGGCTGTCGGGTGCGCGCAACACCCCGCACCCGATGATTGGCGAACATGTAGTCCGGGGTCAGGCCATATCGGAGGGCAGGCGTTCCTCAAGACGGCCAGCATAGTGCCGGCGATACGTTCAACCACTATTTAATGTTGATCGTCAGCATCTGCGCGCCGGAGACAACATAATCCAGCGGGTCGGTGGACGCTTCGCTGACCGACGATTCACCGAGCACGACCATATCCTGCGTGCCGCGCATGTTGTCCATTACATTCATGACGGATAAGGGCAACGTCGGCATGATCTTGTCGGCGACCATAGCTTCGGGATCGGAGTCGAACAGCGAAACATACACGCGGTCGTCCGAGCGCTCTTTGTTCAGAAGCGCGATGGTGGGCGCGAGGCCCAGGCCGCGGCTCATCATTGGTGTGCTGCGATGCATGCGGTCGAGCGTGTCGCCGTCGCTCACCAGGATGCGAAGCGGCCCTTTGGAGGCCGAGGTCGGAATGCGAATTGGAATCTGCCGCACCAACCGTTCGCCACGATAGGGGCGAATCACGGTTTCGACCGTGATCTGGTCGCCCGGCCGCGCTTCGGTCACGTCTGTACGCGAAGCTTCCAGGCGCGCCGAACGCCGTTCCCGCACCAGATCGAAATCGAGTTTCACTCCCTGCACGTCGGGAGCGTCATAAGGATTGCTGTAGATGCGTCCGAAACGCTCGCCGATGCTGGCTGCCGCCAGCGCTGCGGCAGGCTGTCCGTTATCGAGCGGCGCGAACATATTGCGCATCGTCACGTCGGCATAGCCCTTCACGCTCAGCACGCCGTTCATGCGGTAGGTCGTATCTTCGCCGTATTCGTTGGTACCGTGCAGGGCATTAAATACCGTGGCCATCATGGCCAGAGGGCTGAGCCGCGCGTTGTTGAGGACTTCGTAATGAAATTCTTTCGTCGTCGTGCCGTTGTGCAGCGACACCGTCACGGGGATCATCTTCGGCTCGTGCCCCATCACTCCCAGAATGCCTGCCTGTCGATCCTGGACGAATGCGCCGACCGTCTCCGTCGTATTCACAATCTTGAAGGCATTCAGCGGCGAAGGCAGTGTGGCCAGGACCGTTGCCTTCGTCATCGGCAGGTCGACTTCCCCAAACTGCAGGAGCGGATGCCCGCACGCCAGCAAGTGATGCGCATCGACGTAGGTGACCGTGCAAGTCGCGGCAATATCCATGTCGCCGCGAACCAGTACTGCGCTGACGGCCGAGCCAGCCTCAATCGGCTCCGGCTGCTTGCGGTCACTCGAGGATCCGGTGCCCATTACCGGCGTGATGCCGGCGGCGGTGAACTGGCCGGCATAGCGTTGTAACGTATCGTCCGAAAAGCCGTTGAACACGAACGGAGCGTCGATTGGCTTCAGATAATTGTTGTAGTTCGCCGCCGGAATGGCGCCGGATATAGCAGCGCTCTCACCAGGGCTTGCCGTCTGACTGTTCCCGGTCTGACTGGTGCCGCTGGCGCGCAACGGCGCAGACATGGGACCGCTATCGAGGGCGTTGATTTCAAGCATCTCCTCGATAGGAGTGATCCCGGCAATCGGTTCCTTCGAGAACTCGCCGATGCGGAAGGCGAGTGCGCCCGCAAGCTTGCCATCGAAATAGACCGGGCTGCCACTCATGCCCGCAACCACTCCGGTGTACTCCGGCTTCGTACCATGCAGCCGCACGAGAATGACGTCGCCCTTGGGACCGTTCATGTTGCGCAGCACTCCCAGAACTTCGACGTCCATGGACTCGGGCTTGACGCCCTGGAACACCGTGAGGGCCGTGCCTTTCATGCCTTCATGGATCTGGTCAAGCGGTATGATGTTGGGACGATCCTGGGCAGACGCGGGCAAAGTGGGCGCAAAGCACAAAAAGGCGGCTAGAATCGCCGTGATTCTCATGGGTATCCCCGTAGGTCAAAAAAACGACCGATACTTATTGGACTCCGCGTGTTGTCAAACTGGTTTTGCCAGGAGAGGAGGCGTTTTTACGGCCAGCAAAATATCCCAACCGCAGAGCTATTGCATCTATACTAGCACAGGTATTTTCGAGGATTTCCCATGATTTTTGAGGCTTTGTTGAGGCAAAATAGCGCCCGATCGGCTTCCAGCAAGCGTTTCGCCCTACTGGCATTACTAACGTGTTGGCTGGTAATTCCGGGGTTTTCGGCTCGCGCCCAGGATACTTCGCAGCAAGCCCCCGCCAATCCGAACAAGCAGGATGCGCCGCCCGAGGCTGGCGGACCGCAAAATGACGTCGGACCCTATGTCATCCCCAAGAAGAAAGAGGAGCCACCTCCGCCTGCACCCGAAAAGCCGAAGAAGGTCGATAATATGCCGGACTATTCGATCCGGGTCGACGTGCCGGTCGTGACGCTCGACGTGCTCGTCACGACAAAAGACGGCCAGACTGTCCCCGGCCTGCGGCAAGAGAATTTCAAAATCATGGAAGATGGTGCCCCCCAGAAGATCGCCTCCTTCAACCAGACGCAAGCGCCTATTACCGCGGTGCTGCTTATTGAGTACGCGGCCACGAACCTGAGCTACATGTATGACGCGCTCAATGCTGCCTACACGTTCGCGAGCGGATTGAGAAAAGACGACTACGTGGCGGTCGTTTCCTATGACATCAAGCCGCAGATCCTGGTTGACTTCACGCAAGACAAGCGGGCCATCATGGGCGCGCTCAACATGCTTCGCATTCCGGGATTCCGCGAGCGCGACATGTTCGACGCGGTCTTCGACACCCTCGACCGCATCGACCGCATCGAGGGCAAAAAATACGTCATCCTGATTTCCTCCGGCGCCGACACTTTCAGCAAGATCACATGGGATCAGACGATCAAGAAGGTGAAGGCCACCAAAGACACTACGATTTACGCCGTCAGCATCGGGTGGCAGTGGCGTGAATATGTCGACGCCGCCAGCATGGGCCACGACCCGTTCGGCAGGAGCGTCGGCTGGCTGCAGAACGATAATCAGATGAAAACCCTGGCGCAGCTTACCGGCGGGCGATCTTACTTCCCGCGTTTCCAGGGTGAACTGCCGGGACTATTTCAGGAGATCTCGGCCGACATTCGTAATCAGTACAGCATCTCCTACCACCCCACGAACACCAAGCTGGACGGAACATATCGCAAGGTGAAAGTCGAACTGCAAGCTCCCGACGGAGGCCCGTTGAAAGTAAAAGATCAGAAGGGCAAGGATGTGAAGACCGTCGTTTACGCGCGCGAGGGATATACGGCAAGGCATCAGGTGGACTAAAACAGAAAGTCAGAAATCAGAAGTCGAATTGAAGAAGTAAGAAACATGAACCGAGGGCCGGGTTCACTTCTTCAATCTGACTTCTGGCTTGCTTTTTCGCAGTCCGACCTGCAAGTGCGCCACTCCCATCGCTGATTTACAATTCTAAGTTCCCTTTTCGTTTTCCCTTACAGGAGACACCGTCGTGATCCCACGCTACACGCGGCCCGAAATGGCCCGCATCTGGAGCGATGAAAATCGCTTCCGCACCTGGCTCGCGGTCGAAGTCGCGGCCACCGAAACGCTGGCCGCCGCCGGCATCGTGCCCGAAGAAGCCGCCAAAGCAATCCACGAACGCGCCGACATCAACGTGGAACGCATCTTTGAAATTGAAGCCGAGGTCAAGCACGATGTGATCGCCTTCACCACGGCCGTCGCCGAAATTGTCGGCCCCCATGCCCGCTGGTTCCATTACGGCCTGACCTCGAATGACGTGGTGGATACCGCGCAAGCTCTCCTCATCCAGCAGGCGTCGTCGCTCATCGCAGGCGATCTTGAACGTCTGGCCGACGTGCTTGAACGCCGCGCATGGGAGTTCAAGGACACACCGATGATCGGGCGCACTCATGGCGTGCATGCCGAGCCGATTACTTTCGGATTCAAGATCGCCAACTGGTATTCGGAAACACAGCGAAATATTGTGCGCTTCAGGGCCGCCACTGAAGATCTGCGGGTCGGCAAGTTCTCAGGCGCGGTGGGGACGTTCGCCCACCTCACGCCGGAACTCGAAGAGAAGATGTGTGCGCGGCTGGGATTGAAAGCAGCGGCGATTTCGTCGCAGGTGATCCAGCGCGACCGCCACGCTCAATACCTGGCCACGCTGGCGGTGATCGCCTCGACGCTCGACAAGATCGCAACCGAGATCCGCCATTTGCAGCGCACTGAAGTCCGCGAGGCCGAAGAATTCTTCAGTGAAAAGCAAAAAGGCTCGTCGGCTATGCCGCACAAGCGCAATCCCGTCACGTGCGAGCAGATCAGCGGGCTGGCTCGCGTTGTTCGCGCAAACGCGCAAGCCGGATTCGAAAATGTCCCGCTCTGGCACGAGCGCGACATCTCGCACTCATCGGCGGAGCGAATCATCATTCCTGACTCCACTACGCTCGCCGACTATCTGTTGAACAAGACTGCCAATCTGATCGAAACAATGTTCGTCTACCCGGAGCGCATGCTGGCCAACCTGAACAGCACGCGCGGCTTGGTCTTCAGCGGACAGTTGCTTCTCGATCTGGTCGAGAGCGGCATCTCGCGCGAGGATGCATATCGTTTAGTGCAGGCCCATGCGATGCATGCCTGGAGGGAGAGCCTGGATTTCCACGGTCTCGTCCTCGCCGACCCTGCGATCACAAGCCGGGTGCCGCGCGCAAAGATCGAGCATGCTTTCGACCTGAAGCGGCAACTGAAGAACATCGACAAGATTTTCGCCAGAGTGTTTCCCGCGAGGATTGC
>JBEKOW010000017.1:0-29633 GCA_049521375.1 Terriglobales bacterium | reverse complement strand
GAGGCGCGCGGCTGCGAGGTCGCGGTGATCAAGTCGCTCGACCACTGGCCCGATCTCGGCTCCGACCTCGATCTCTATACAACCTCCGATGAGAGCGAGATTCAGCGGGCGATGCAGCAGGAATTTAATGCACAGCCGGTAGAGCGCAGCTGGGGCGACCGCCTCGCCCACAAATGGAATTACAGCGTCCCGGGCCTGCCGGAACTGGTCGAGATTCACGTTCAATACCTGGGGCAGACCGGGGAACATGCGGAGATCGCGCGGCGCGTGATCGAGCGGGGAACTGTTAAGAGCGTGGGAGGCTATGAGTTCCGCGTACCCGCGGCGGAAGAACGCATCGTTATTTCAACTCTGCAGAGAGTGTACCGGCACTTTTATTTTCGCCTGTGCGACATGGTAGACAGCGCGCAGCTTCTGCAGAGTGGGGTGCTGAACTTTGGCGAGTTGAAAAGATCCGCGGATTCAGCGGGAATATGGCCGGGCGTGGCCACTTATCTCTGCCTGGTTCAAAACTACGTCAGGTCCTACGGTGGCAATGTGTCACTCCCGGATGAGGTGAAAGAAGCGGCCTACTCCCCGGACGCGATGGTCTATTTCCAGGACGGTTATCTTCGAGTGTCGAAGGGCACGGGGATGAAGCTCTATTCGTCGCAACTCCTGGAGGCTGGCAGGCGGGGCGATGTTCGCGCCCTACTCAGATTACCGCTGCTTCCGCCGCTCGCGGTGTCAGCCCTGGTAGCGCACAGCCTGACAGGGAACGATAAAGGAATCTGGTAAAAGCGGAGCTTTTCGGCGGCTTTCGTTACTCGCGCGTCAATTGCCACACAAAAAAGGGCGCTCCCGAAATTGCGAGAGCGCCCGGAGTGTGTGTTCTAAGGAGAGACTTAAACCCGTCCGCGTCGACCGAGTCCCATGACGAGGGTCACGAGGAAGAAGATGAGAAAGACGTAGAAAAGAATCTTGGCGATGCCGGCCGCGGCAGTCGCAATGCCGGCAAACCCGAGAAGTCCCGCGATAATCGCAACGACCAGAAATACCACCGCGTAATACAGCATAACGGCCTCCTTAGAATTTAACTGGAGCCAGCATAGCGTACTGGGGTGGAGAGTCCATCAGGTGTTAGCAGTAGATAGGAGGGGCGTTTGAGGTAGCGAGGCGCGCTCGGGAATCTGTATATCCAGGTTGTCGCGATAGTGCAGCCATGAAAAAAATCTACACACACTCAGCCGGTCTTACCTAGTACATGGCTCCGGAAATTACCGTTTGGAGTGGAAATCCAAGCATTTGGGTTTGGCAAGGGGCTTGCTCGGCGGGAAGCGTCGAGGCGGCGATGTCTCAATTCACCAGATTGGCGTGCTTGTTATCGCTCGCAATTGCCATTTCCGTGTCGGCCCTTCCGATTTCTGCTCAGGAATCCCAGCCTGTCAAAACCGTCCTATCCGGTGCTGAAGGTTCGGCACCAGCCGAGTTAAAGCCGGCGTCGATCAGCAGGCGGTCGGCTGTGCGGACGTTTCAAGGCACGATCCGGCGCAGCCAGGACGGTTACATCCTGAAAGACTGCACTGGAGCCAGTTATGATCTCGACAACCAGATTCGGGTGCGAGATTTTGACGGCCAGAACGTGACGTTAAGAGGGACTCTGAACCAGTCGTCCAGTTCGATACGAGTGAAGTCGATCGAGCCTTCCGACTAGAACCTGCTGCTTATCTCAGGGAAAAGCGCTCAGACACGGCACCTATTAATCTTCTGAACCAACCTACTTGAGGCCTAGCGGAGCATTAAACTGCGCCATGACCGCATAGCATTCGCAGCTCGATTCTTCCAGCATTTTGCGATTGACGATCTTGACGGCTCCGCGTGTGTATTCGATCGTGCCCTTGCGTTGGAGAAGAGCGGCCGCCAAACTTACGCTGGGCCTGTCCGTGCCGAGCATGGTTGCCAGGAAGTCATGGGTTATGTACAGAGACCCGTTGTCGACGCGGTCCTGCATCAGCAGAAGCCAGCGGGCCAGGCGCTGTTCAATTCCATGAAGCCGGTTGCAGGCTGCGGATTGCGCAGCCTGCATTCCTTGAATTACGGCGTGGCGGCTGCAGATGCTTTGCAGGGACGGACTGGAGAGGAGAGCGGTTCGTAAAGCATCGGCGCGGATGCGGAAGCCGTCGCCGGCGATCTGCACGACTGCGCGGTGCGGATAGCGGCTGAGTCCGACGAGAGCGGGGATTCCTACCAGTCCCTCATTTCCTACCACGCCCACCTCAACCGTTTTGCCTTCGCGAGTGGTCACGACGATCGAGATCAAGCCACGATTCGGAAAGTGCACAAACTCCATTTTTTCTCCCGGCTCGTGAATGCCGGTGTGGCTGGGGAGATATTCGAACATGAGGGCGGGCCGGAGGGTTTGATATTCTGCTTCGGGAATCGCGAGAAGGATACGGTTTACGACAGGCCGGCCTTCAAAATTCGTACGCTCGCCAGGCATCAGGTTCGGGAGCTGAAAATTATGCATGCTCACGGGGCCACCCGCCTTCGGTTTCGTCTATGCACGGTTCTATGATGCAAAGATTGGGCATGCCGCTCGGCGTGAGCGGTCCTTCTTCGCATTTGGCGCCGATTTCAGCAGAGATGTATACCCGAATTGCTGTAGTGATTCGCAGGAAAACGCGTTTAGTGCGATTGCTGTCCGTGGACTAGCGCGGGGGAAAATCCCGGCTCTGTTCTGCACCCCGGAAACCCTCTGAAGCCTCACTCGGCGCCGCGCCCGACGGCGTTGCCTGAACAATATTGTTCCGGACTGCGTAGAGAACGAGTTCGCTCACGGAATGCAGGCCCAGTTTGCTCATAATGTTACTGCGATGCGTCTCAGCCGTCTTTACGCTCAACTGCAAAAGCGACGCGACATCCCTGGTGCTCTTGCCTTCAGCCAGTAACTTGATCACCTGGCTCTCGCGCGGAGTCAGAGTGTCTTTGTCGAGGGACCGCCGGTTTCCGCGCAGGTCCGATCCCAGGCTGGCATGAGTGATCCGGGGACTGAAGTAGGTAGAGTTTCGCTGGATGAGTTCGATGGCGCCAATTAATTCACGGCCGGCGTCCGATTTCAGTATTAACCCTTTCGCACCCATCTGGAATGCCGTCCTGGCCGCCTGGTCCGTGTCATACACGGTAAGGAAAAGGATCTTGGCCTTTGGGTTGCTTTGGAGAATCTGGCGTGCAGCGTCCAGTCCGTTGAGCTTAGGCATTCCAATGTCGAGAGCGACCAGATCGGGTTTCAACAGTTCCGCCTTCTCCACCGCATCGCGGCCGTCGGCGGTTTCCGCGCAGACTTCCCAGCCGGGATGCGATTCGATCAAGGCGCGTATTCCGCGTCGAACGATCTCGTGGTCATCGGCAATCAGAATGCGAAAATTAGTCATCTCGTAATCTTTCGCCAGCCAACTCGCCTAAGCCCTCGGGGAGTGATTAAGCGAGCATTCCACATCTACTTTTATCTTCGATAACTTAGGAGCGGTATATAAGGAAAATGCTGTAGCGATCGACGAGAGACACTGAAGCAACGCTGCGCCTACAGGGTTATCAGTATGGGTGTCGGGCCCGCGCTAACATTTGAATACTCTGACGCATCTCAACGGTGTAAGAAGCGAGATAGAGCGCGAAGCAGGCGGGAGGCTACCGTGTCGTTTCGAATTTTTCTGGCGGACGATCACGAAGTAGTTCGACGCGGCTTGTGCGCTTTATTGAAAACGCAGCCGGATTGGGAGATATGTGGGGAAGCTGGCAACGGGCGTGAAGCGGTAGAGAAGGTCCTGGACCTGAATCCGGATGTGGTCATTCTCGACGTCGGGATGCCCGATCTGAATGGGCTGGAAGCAACCCGCCAGCTCATCAAAGCCAGACCTCAGACTCGAATTCTGGTTCTTACGCTGCATGACTCCGACCAGTTGGTGCAGGAAGCGCTGAATGCCGGGGCGCGCGGGTTCCTGTTGAAGTCGGATGCGGCGCGCGACCTGGTTACGGCCGTCGAAGCCTTGCGTAATAACAAAATCTATTTCACTCCCAGAGTCGCCTCAATGGTACTGGAGGGGTACCTGCAAAATGAGGAGAAAGCCAGAGCCAGGCCCGCTCCCATAACGCCCGGAGTTGCCCGGTTGACCCCGCGCGAAAGAGAAATTGTTCAGCTACTCGCGGAGGGTAAAAGTTCCCGGGACGTCGCGGAGGCGCTCGATATGAGCGTGAAAACCGCGGACACACATCGCGCCAACATCATGCGGAAACTGAACCTCCACTCGGTGGGGGATTTGGTGCTCTATGCCGTTCGCAACCATATTGTCCACGTGGTACAGCCGTCGTTTTAGTTAAAGTAGTTCGGGTTGAGTTTGAGAGCACGCGGCGGTCTCGTTATATCTCAATCAATCACAAACTGCGCAGCGTTGACCCGATTCAACCGGGGCCGCCTGGTGTGTTTTCGTGGAAGAACGCTGCTGTTCCGGGTGATCCCGAGATTGGACCCTGCCGGATTTCCATTCATGTGATTCGGTTGAACCCCGGTGAAGGGATTATCGCTGCCGTCGAACATGAGGGCCAGTACATCCGAGGTCGGGAAGTATTCCACTGCCCCTGAAGTCATGAAACCCACCATGTTCGTCGTGCCACCAATATATTTTCCCTCCAAATGGCGGCCATCCCGCAAATGGATGGAGTCGGCGGGGGCCGGACTGGAAAACACCGCTACCGCCAGAACAAGCATTGCAAACGATACAAGCTTCATGTCACGCTCCTGACGACGGGAGGCCCGGGGAACACACACGTTTTGGAATCGCAGCGGATCGGATTGGGGCGATGGCTGAGCCACCGCCCCGAACTCCGATGAGGGTCCCGATTCCAAAGCGCCGCTCAGGCGACCCGCCTGCTTCGTGCTGATGATTTGGAGGTCTTTGCCGTCTTGCCGCGCGCCGGTTTCGATTCTTCTGCGTTTTCCTGGCCTTGCATCGCGTCAGCGTTGAGCTTCTCGGCCAGGCCGGAAAGAGTTTCGTCGGCTTCTTTTTCTTCCTCCAAAGTTTGTTCCAGTTGGCTGGCGGCTTCGTCGAAGCCGAGAAGAGTTGCGTAAGTGCGAGCCGTTCCATATCCCGCCATTTCGTAGTGCTCGACGCGTTGCGCGGCGGCAATGATGGCGGCGTCTCTAACGGCCTCATCGCCGACTTCTTTCACCAGCTCGCTGCCTTCTTTCAAGACGCCTTCCATGCCTTTGCATTTTTCCTTGCCAGGGTCTTCACCCAATTCTTCGCAGATCGTCTCGATCCGTTCGGCTTGCTTCCTGGTGACGTCGAGATGTTCGGTCAGCGCGTCGCGCAAGTCGTCGGATTGCGCGGCATCAATCATCTTGGGCAGAGCCTTGATGATCTGCTGCTCAGCGCTGTAAAGGTCCTGCAGCTGTTCCACGTAAAGTTCCTGTAACGAATTCGTTGCCATCTTCTTTTGCCTCCCACGGCTGTATTTGATTTTTATGCCAGCTACCTGCCTTGCGCTCCCCGACGCGCCCTTGAAATGGCGAGGGGCAAGCGCCATAGCCCCTTATCGGAGCCTGCCGGCACCTGCCCGGAGGGGTGGTATCAGAGGAACCGCAATTGATACTTAAGCGAAGATAAGAATCTCCGACGATTTCAACAATCCCAACAATCCTGTAGTTCCCGGGAAGACTGTCCCTAGTTGCTTTTAGTAGAACGATCGACCAAGGCGAAATGCGTTGCGCCGCAATGGAATCGGTTGCGCACGCGAATGAGTTACAGCAAGGAACCGGTAGGCGTACCGGGATCACTGGATGGACCGCGGACCCGGGGAGCCCTATTGTCGCAATGCGTGGGCGTAAGAAATCGAACCGACGTGACGCTCGAAAGGAGCTCCAAGTGAAAAACGAACTGAACTCCACAGACCGCCATAAAGCTGACACGGAACTGGTGCGCAGGGCCCAGGAGGGCGACCCCGACGCTTTTGCGTCCCTGTTCAACGCACACAAAACGAAAATCTATTCTCTCTGCCTGCGGATGACGAGCAATACAGCGGAAGCGGAAGACCTTACACAGGACGCGTTCCTGCAGGCGTTTCGCAAACTCGCGACGTTTCGGGGAGACTCCGCGCTCTCGACCTGGCTTTACCGGGTGGCTGTGAATACGGTTCTCATGCACATGCGCAAAAAGGGACTGCGACCGGTGTCTCTCGATCAGCCGATCGAGCAGCCTGATGGCTCGGTGAAGCGGGAGCAGGGGCGGCTGGATGACCGTCTCTCCGGCTCGGTCGATCGAATTGCGCTGACACGGGCCATGAAGGAACTCCCGACAGGCTACCGGACGATTTTTGTGCTGCACGAAGTCAAAGGCTACGAGCATCACGAAATCGCCCGCCTGCTGCGCTGTTCGGTAGGAAATTCGAAATCGCAACTGCATAAGGCGAAAACCAGAATGCGTGAATTGTTGGGCCTCGAGCGTCGCGAACCGGCTGCGCCCGAAAATATTCTGGCTCGCGATGCCAAGAGAACCCCGGAGCGGGCAAGCTTGCCGTCCCCGGTTATTGGGTGGGAAGCCGCCGGTGAAGCCGCTTAGCGAGGTACTGGATGAGACGATAACCAGGGCATGAATAGCACCGTTGAGAAGTTCTGGCAGGCGGAGCGGCATCTGGTGGAGACCATCGTCGACCGCTTGCCTGCGTTCGCGGTGGCGGTTATTGTCTTCGTTCTCTTCTATGGCCTCAGCCTGGTCGTCGCCCGGCTGATTCGCAAAAGCATTCCGGAACATCGCCAGAATCTGGCGGTGGTGTTTGCGCGTCTTCTCGGAGGCGCCACGATTCTGCTGGGCTTCCTCATCGCTGTTTCCATCGTTGCCCCATCGTTTCAGGCAGCCGACCTGATCAAGGTCCTGGGAATCGGCGGCGTGGCGATCGGATTCGCGTTTCAGAACATACTGCAAAACTTTCTGGCAGGACTCTTACTGCTGTGGGCCGAACCTTTTCGAGTGGGTGACGAGATCAAGCTGGATGCGTTCGAAGGAACGGTGGAGGAGATTCAGGCGCGCGCGACAATTATCCAGACCTACGACGAAAGGCGGGTCGTTATTCCGAACGCGGATTTGTTTACGCACTCCGTGATTGTCAATACGGCGCTCGAGCGGCGCCGCTGGGAATATGACTTGACCGTGAGTAATACAGGCGACTTGAGCGAATTGAAATCTTCACTCATCGCCGCGGTGCGGACGGTTCCCGGAGTCCTGACGGATCCTGAGCCGGAGGTCCTGGTTATGGACTTGAATGCCATCGATCCGGCGAGCGTCAAGGTGCGCGTCTTATGGTGGAGCAGCGATCCCCGACAGCATCAAATGCTTGGGTCCTATGATCGCGTGCTGACCGCAATGAATGGGGTGCTGGAGCGCGCCCGAACCCGAGAGAGAAACGAGAAACAGAATCTTGCGGCCTGACTGACGGGCGACCCCGCCGCAAGGATTGGATCACTGCGGTTCGTGGAGCGACGTCCGATTCGAGGATCCATAACCGTTTGTAATCAACACTCATACCTGCCGGGATTCAGTGGCTGCAAAACAGCCTTCTCCCCGCGATCCTGCGGGGAGCGTGTGTAGTTTCTCCCACCCTAGTATGTTCGCTAGCGCACGTTACGACAATTTCCAAAAGACAGGTCCGTGCTGGATAAGCAGGGTTCGTCGTATGATGAACAGACTGGCATGAAAGTAAGACCCCAACTCACGGGATCCCGCTGTGTTGCAGTGTTTTAGGCGCGGGTTCGGAGGTCCAAAAACGAATGCGGGTTCTGTTAGTCGATGATTCCGCGGTCTATCGGAAGCTGATCGGCGATCATCTGCGCAGCTGGGGTTTTGGCGTGACCCTCGCGGAGACCGGGGCGGAAGCCTGGCGTGTCCTCGAACAACCTAAAACTCCGAAGCTGGTTTTGCTCGACTGGGTGCTTCCGGATGTCGAAGGCATCGAGCTTTGCCGCAGCGTGCGGGCGGCGGGATTGTCGGGGCAGTACATCTACGTGATCATGCTCACCAGCAAAGAAGGGCGGCAAAACATGCTTGACGCCCTGGAGGCCGGCGCGGACGACTACCTGGTGAAGCCATTTGATAAATCGGAATTGAAGGCCCGCCTGTTAACCGGCAAACGGATTCTCGACTTGCAGGAAGAGCTGGTTGCGGCGCGGGAGTCAATGCGGGAAGCCGCTACGCGCGATTCCCTGACGGGATTGCTGAATCACGCGGAAATTTTCGGCATGTTGGAGCGGGAGTTGGAGCGTGCCCGACGGGAGCAAAAGAACCTGAGCGTAATTCTTGGCGATATCGACCACTTCAAGAAAGTCAACGATTCGCACGGCCATCTTTTTGGCGATGAAGTGCTGCGCCAGGTCGCGCGCCGCTTGCAATCCAAAATTCGTTCCTACGATGGCGTGGGCCGTTATGGAGGAGAGGAGTTTCTCATGGTGCTGCCGGCCTGCGATCTGACGGGGGCCTTGCAACGCGCCAACCAGCTCCGCGAGGCCATTGCCGCTTCTCCGGTAATTGCGGGCAAGGTGGAGCAGTCCATCACCATCAGTATGGGAATTGCCGTTTCGGAATGCATCGGGGCGAAGGAAGTGGAACCGCTAGTGAGCCGCGCCGACGCCGCCCTCTACACGGCCAAGCACAAAGGCCGGAACCGGGTGGAGTACATCGTAAGTTCTGCCGCGCAAGCACCCAGCAAGGGCGGCGAGGAGTAAGAGGCGTCCGGACTTACGTGCTAAGGACCGGCTATCCCTTTTTCTGGATAAGCCGGGTTTCCCGACCTACCATCCACCGGAAGTCAGATATTCATGAATGCCCTGGGCAGCTCTGCGTCCTGCGCCCATGGCCAGGATCACGGTCGCACCGCCGGTCACGATGTCGCCGCCGGCAAAGACTCCCTTGCGGGATGTCCTCTGCGTGGTTTCATCGGCCTGAATGTAGCCTTTCTTCGTCGTGTTCAGTCCGGGCGTAGTGCTTTGAACGATCGGATTGGCGGTGGTCCCGATCGCGATGACCGCGACCGAAAGAGGCACAACATATTCGGATCCTTCCACCGGAACAGGGCGGCGACGCCCGGAAGCATCCGGTTCGCCGAGTTCCATCTTCTGGCAGCGCGCGCCGGTCAGCCATCCCTTGCCGTCGTCGAGGAACTCAAGCGGCGCGGTCAGCACCTGGAATTCGATGCCTTCCTCTTTCGCGTGCTTCACTTCTTCCTTGCGGGCGGGCATTTCGGCCTCGCTGCGGCGATAGAGAACATAGGCTTTGCCCGCACCCAGCCGCAGCGCGGAACGAATCGCGTCGAGGGCCGTGTTTCCGCCACCGATCACGGCCACATTCTTTCCGCGGAAGTCCAACATGGGCTCGTCGTACCTGGGGAACTCGTAGGAGTGCATCAGGTTGATGCGCGTCAGAAATTCATTCGCCGAGTAGACGCCATTCAGATGCTCGCCCGGAATGCCCATGAACTGCGGCAATCCCGCGCCAGTTCCGATAAAGACCGCGTCGTAACCTTCTTCATCCAGCAGTTCGTCGATGGTGACGGTGCGCCCCACCACGACATCGGTTTCGAATTCGACGCCCATGGCGCGCATGAAGTCCACCTGCTGGCGGATGATGGTCTTCGGGAGACGAAATTCCGGAATTCCATATACGAGCACTCCGCCGATCTCATGCAGCGCCTCGAAAACGTGGACTTCATGGCCCTTCTGCACCAGGTCTCCAGCGGCGGTAAGGCCGGAAGGGCCGCTGCCGACGATGGCAACTTTTTTGCCGGTCGGAGGCGCCTTCACAATCGTGGTGGGATCGAAATGCTGTTGTTCGTAATCGGCGACAAAGCGCTCCAGGTAGCCGATGCCCAGCGACTCGCCTCTCTTGCACAGCAGGCAAGCGCCTTCGCAGTGGTCTTCCTGCGGACACACACGACCGGTGATCGCCGGAAGCACGTTGTCTTCGCGTATCTTGGCGGCCGCGCCCAGATAATCGCCGTCCACGATGAGTTGTACGAAGTCTTTAACTTTCACGCCGACCGGGCAATCCTTGGTACAAGTCGGCTTGGCACACTCCAGGCAGCGCAGCGCTTCCTGACGGGCCAGTTCCGCGGAGTAGCCGAGATTGACTTCGGTGAACTGCTTGTTACGGATCTGCGGAAGCTGCTCGGGCATGTGCTGCCGCGGCATTTTGATGCGTTCTTTGTTGGGTACTGGATTATTCGACTTGGTCGGCGTCGGCATTTACTTTCCCTCCAGCGCGCACGTCGCAGCGGCTTCGCTCGGGACGTCGCTTCGCGCTTCGCTCTGGGCCTTCTGCTTTTCGTATTCGCATTCGCGTTTGAATTCTTCCAGCGATTGCTTTTCGGCGTCGCGGTACATCGCGTTGCGCTGCACCAGGACGGCGAAATCCACGCGGTGAGCATCGAATTCGGGCCCATCCACACAGGCGAATTCGCTTTTGCCCTCGACCAGAACGCGGCAGCCGCCGCACATCCCGGTGCCATCGATCATGATTGGATTGAGGCTGACCATGGTGCGAATCTTCTCTTTGCGCGTCATGTCGGCGACGGCCCGCATCATCGGGATCGGGCCCACTGCCAGCACTTGATCGATGCGCGTTCCGTTGTCGATCAGTTGGCGCAGACGGTCGGTCACCAGCCCTTTGTCGCCGTAACTGCCATCGTCGGTGGTGACGAAGACGGTGTCGCTGACCTGGCGCATCTCGTTTTCGAGAAGGACGAGGTCTTTGTTTCGTCCACCGAGGATCGTGATCACGCGATTGCCAGCCTTCTTCATGGCCGCAGCCGTCGGATACGCCATTGCCGTGCCCACGCCTCCGCCCATCACCACGACCGTGCCGAAGTTCTCGATCTCCGAGGGCTTGCCCAGCGGGCCGACAATGTCGAGGATGCTGTCTCCGGTTTCGAGCGAGTTCAGAAGAGTCGTGGTCTTGCCGATCGATTGCACGACAATGTTGACCGTGCCCTTCTCGGCGTCAGAGCGTTCGATGGTGAGTGGGATGCGCTCGCCTTTTTCGTTGACTCGAACGATGACGAACTGGCCCGGCCGCTGCTTGCGCGCGATGCGGGGCGCCTCGATCACGAAGCGCTTGATTCCAGGGGCGATAAACTGAGCGTTGACGATTTTGAACACGGAGAACTCCGTTGGAAATCCGAGTGTATTGTCACGTGGGCCTGTGACATGGGGATGTGACGTGAATCACGTGCTACTGTTCGGGGCGCACGCAGGCTGAGGCGAGCCGGAAGTGGTAGCCTTTTCCTGGGGATGCGGCTCTTCATAAGACTGGAGTGCGGCCTGTAAAAGGTCCTTCGCCGCTGCTCGGCACCTATGTTTCCCGACCTTCGAACCCGCGTTCAACAATTCGCCCGCGAAGCTGGCTTCGAACTGTGCGGGATCGCTTCCGTCCGCGGCTTCCGGGAACTCGAGGTATTTCCTCAATGGATTGCCGACGGCCAGCACGGCGAAATGAAATACATGGAGGCTCGTAACGAAGCGGGAGAGCTGAAGAGGACGCGTCTGGCCAACGTTGCGCCCTGGGCGCGCAGCGTGATCGTTTGCGCCATTAATTACAACACCGCGCATCCTTATTCGACCCAGACAGGGGATAAAAGCTCCGGCTGGATCTCCCGTTATGCGTGGAGCCGCGAAGATTACCACGACGCCGTTTTTCGCCGGCTGCGAGCGATCGAGGCCAGACTCCACGAATTCCTGTACTCGGCTGATTGTAAGTTCCCGACCACGGAGCGATCGTTTCAAATGCGTTCGTATGTCGACACCGGGCCTTTGATCGAGCGCGTGTATGCCAAGTATGCAGGCATTGGATGGATGGGCAAGAATACCTGCATCATCAACCAGAAGCTGGGCTCGTGGCTGTTTCTGGGCGTCATCCTGACTTCGCTGGAAGCGACGGCGGAGATTACCACCGACCTGCCCGCCCCCGACCGTTGTGGCACGTGTGCGCGCTGCATTACGGCTTGCCCGACGCAGGCGATTGTGGCTCCGGGAAAGCTCGACGCGCGTTTATGTATCTCCTATCTCACCATCGAGAAGCGCGGCGAGATTCCTGAAGATCTGCGTCCGGGCATGGGACGCCACGTCTTCGGCTGCGACATCTGCCAGGACGTTTGTCCATGGAACCGCAAAGCGCCAGTGACCACTGCCGAAGAGTTCCAGCCGCGTGAAGGGTTCGTTAATCCGGACCTCGATTGGATCGCGGAAATGCAGCCGGAGGAATTCCGCGCCGTCTTCCGCGGATCGCCCGTCCGACGCGCCAAATTGTCGGGTCTGCGTCGCAATGCGGTAGTCGCCATGGGCAATAGTGGCGATACAGAATTTGTGCCCACACTAAAAAAGCTCGCCGATGATGCGGACTCAACCGTCGCCACGCACGCCAGGTGGGCGCTCGAGCAACTGAAGTAGCAGCGTGCTGAGCACGACCCGAGAAGCGCGAACCACCGACGACCAATAACGACCAGCATCCCCTACCATTTACAATCCCTCGCATGTTCCAACCCGATCTGCTTCTTAACAAGCGCATCCTCATTACAGGCGGAGGCACGGGCCTGGGCAAAGCTTCCGCACAACGATTCCTCGAGCTCGGGGCCGAGGTCTATATTTGCGGCCGACGGCAGGAAGTTTTGGCTGCGACCATGCAAGAATTGCGCCAGCGCACCGGCGGCAAGATTCATACCCGCCCGTGCGATGTCCGCGATGCGGCTGCGGTCGAGGAAATGATCGAAGCCATCTGGGCCGATGGCGCGCTCGACGTCCTGATGAATAATGCGGCCGGAAATTTTCTGGCGCGTACCGAGGATCTCTCGCTGGGCGCCTTTCAGTCCGTGATCGGCATCGTGCTGATGGGATCGCTGCATACGACGCTCGCTTGCGGGCGGCGTTGGCTGGCCGCCAAACATCCGGCCACGGTGCTGAACGTCACCACCACATACACCACCACGGGCTCGGCCTACGTCGTGCCTTCGGCAGTCGCCAAGGCAGGTGTGCAGGCGCTCACGCGCAGTCTCGCTGTCGAGTGGGGGAACCGCGGCATTCGCATGAACGCGATTGCGCCCGGGCCGATTCCGACCCAGGGAGCGTTCTCGCGTCTTTTGCCGCGCCCGGACCTGGAAGATGCGGCCAAGCAGCGCAATCCTCTGGGGCGCTTTGGCACGACTGAGGAATTCGCGAATCTCGCCGCGTTCCTCGTGAGCGATGCCGCGAGCTACATCAATGGCGAGGTCGTCACCATGGACGGCGGCGAGTGGTTGCAGGGCGCGGGCGAATTCACTTCCATGGGACGCCAGCTGACCGACAGAGAGTGGGAGATGATGAAACCCGGAAAGAAAACGTGAAGGAGTTACGAGGTGCTTTCGTCGCGCTTCCAAGTAGCCGTAAGCTCCCCCAACATGACTGCGAAGCCGCTATCTTTCGTCGTGGATACTACACGAAAGTGCCACAGAGACAAGTCGCGGCAAAACAAGCAGTTGCGCATGACTGTGCCAACAGCAAAATACTTCATACGAAAAGCAATGTAATAAATTGTAATCACCGAGTTTTCGCCTTGACTTACTATCACACACGAGCCACACTTTGTGGGTGACGAGCTAGATGGATCGGACAGCGGTTCATCCCCTATAGCCGGACCACTACCTTCCCGGCGTGATTTGATCCACTAGAGATTCGAAATACAGAACGGTTTTCCTCCGTCTAGATTCAAACACTCCCCTTTTTCCCGGTTCAACCGAACATCCAAAATGTCCAACACTTTGTGGGAGGAAATATGTTTGCAAGAACGGTAGTGCGCAGGACTCTGTTAACCATGCTGGCGTCAGCAGCCTGTTTCGCGGTACAAACGGCGCAGGCATCCACGGTGGCTGTGGGCCCGTGTCCAACGGCGTATGTCACTTTCTCAGGCATACAACTGGCGATCAACGCCGTTCCCGCGGGAAGCACGATCAAAATATGCCCCGGTAACTATTACGAGCAAATCTCGATCACGAAGAAACTAACTCTCGAAGGGATTGCCTACGGAAGCGACGATGCCGTGGTAGTTTATCCTCCGGCAGCGGGCTTGGCTCAGAACACCACGGATGCCCGCGGCGCAGTTGCGGCCCAGATACTCGTCCAGGGCGCAAGCCCGGTTTCGATCATCAATCTGACCGTGGACGGCACGGGCAACGGCATCAGTTGCGGGCCCGACGTTCGTGGAATCCTCTATCAGGATGCGTCGGGAACGGTGGATCACGTTGCCGCGCGCAACGAGGTGCCCGATGAAGTTCCCACCGGCTGCCAATCCGGACAGGGCATCATGGTGGAAACGACTAGTTCCAACAGCGCCACTTTGACGGTTGAGAATAGTTCGGTTCACAACTACAACAAGAATGGAATCGTAGCGCGTTACGCGGGCGCCAGCCTGATTGCGACCGGCAACTATGTTCAGGGCAACGGCGTGGTTGCAAGCGGCCTCGCGGCGCAGAATGGTATCGAGATCGCCTTCAACGGAGCCACGGGAACGATCAAGAACAACACGGTGATCGATAACATCTACGGAGACCCGACCATCGCAACCTCGAGCGACATCCTGCTCTACGACGCGAAAGAAAATGGCGGAATCGTCGTGTCCGGCAATATCGTCGGGAACAGCCAGGATGCTATCGGTTTGTACACCGACGCGGCTCCCGGCACTTACGGGGATGGCGTGACCGTCAGCGCCAATAAGATCTTTGGTAACTCGACGGGAGATGCCATCGATGTGTGCACGAACGGTAACACTGTTACCGGTAACACGGTCTTCAACACCGGGGAATCCGCAGTGCATCTGGATTCGTCTTGTGGAAGCACCGGTAACAACAACACCGTTACGGGCAACGTCGTCCTGGAGAGCGCATGTGCCGGTTACCTGATCGACTCGGGTACAACCGGGAACGGCACTCCCTCGGGTACTTTCTATACTGTGCCATTTGCGACTGCGAATACGATCGCATCCTGCACGATACCTTCAGAGGCGACACGGGCTAAGACTGCGGCCAAAGTTCAGCCGTAGAAACCCGCTCGGGAAGCGGGAATCGACGACCCAAGTTGTGAGAAAGCGCCGACGGTGCAAGCCAAGGATGGCTTGCGCCGATCGGCGCTTTTGTCGTCCTGTCCAGCCTGTCAGTAGACGGTAAGCACGGTGCTCGTACTTACTCCATTGATGCTGGCTGTGATGGTAGTGGTTCCCGCGGCGGCGGTGTTCACGAGTCCGCTCGCGGTTATGGTGGCCACGTTCACGTTGGAAGATTCCCACGCGACCTGTGCAGCCAGGTTTTGAGTGGTACCATCGCTGAAATCGCCGGTGGCGGTAAATTGCTGATAGCCGCCCTTGGGAATACTGGCTGCGTCCGGCGCAATCGTGAGTGAAGTCAGGGTGGCGTCAGTCACCGACAACGATGCCGTCCCTACCTGCCCCGCGAAAAGAGCGGTGATTGTGGCCGTTCCGGGGGAAAGTCCGGCCGCCAAGCCCTTCGTCCCTACCGCATCGCTCACGGTTGCAACCGCCGCCGGGGACGACGTCCATGACACAGAGTTCGTCAGGTCCTGGCTGCTGCCGTCGGCGAACGTACCGATGGCGGTTAATTGAGCGGCGGTCTGCTGCGCAACAGTGCCATTCGCTGGCGTGACCTGGATTGAAATCAGAGGGGAGGAATCAACAACCAGGTTGGCAGAGCCGCTCACTGAGCCCTGCTGCGCCATGATGACGGCGGCGCCGCCCGATTGACCTGTGGCCAGTCCGCCGTTGATCGTGGCAACGGCGGGAATCGAGGACGTCCACGTTACGGCATTCGTAATGTTCTGCGTGGTCCCATCGCTGAATGTGCCCTTTGCCATATAACTCAGCACCGATGCTGGAGCGAGAGTCGCGGTAGCCGGAGTAAGTTGGATTGACACGAGACTGATTCCACTTACAGTAATGGGCACCGTTGCAGTAACTCCGTCGAGGCTGGTCCCGATGTTCGCGGTTCCCGCGGCAATTCCGGTAAGCAAGCCAGTAGGGCCAACCGTGGCGACGCCCGTGTTATCCGATGTCCAGGTCACGTCACGATTAATCACCTGGGTGCTGGAATCGCTGAAGGATCCGGTCGCGGTGAGCGACAACCTGGTGCCCGCCGCAATTGTGCTCCCTGCCGGCGTGATCGAGATCGAAACGATCTGCGCGTTGGTCACGTCGACCGTCATGGAAGCGCTCACCGATGCGAGGCTCGCACCGACGGACGCGGTTCCGGGACTTAGCGCCCGGACCAGCCCATTGCTGCTGATTTTCGCGGCCGGAGCGTTGGAGGTAGTCCACGTCACCTGCGAGGTCAGGTCGCGAGTGCTTCCGTCATTGAACGTTCCGATCGCGGCCATTTGCTGGCTGGTAGTGGCTGCCAGGGTGAGGTTGCCGGGCGCGATCGCGATCGACGCCAGGTTGGCGGCGTTGACGCTGGCCGAAGCAACGCCGTTGACGGCGCCCGAGGCGGCCGTGATCGTGACCGTTCCAACGTTTCGCGCCGTCAACAGGCCGCTGACGGTGATCGAAGCAATACCCGTGTTCGATGAGTTCCAGGCCGCAGTGGCCGTAATGTCCTGGGTGGTCCCATCGGAGAATGACCCCGTGGCCGTGAATTGCTGCAGGGTGCCCAGCGGAAACGATCCCGCCTGGGGAGTAACCGCGATGGAAGTTAAACTGGCGTTCGTCACGGTTAATACCGCGCTCGCGGAAAAACTGCCGGACGCGGCTGTAATATTAGAGCTGCCCGGCGCGTTTGCCTTAGCGAGCCCGCCCACCGCGTTCAGGCTGATACCGGCCACCGAGGAATTCGCCGATGCCCACTGCACCGATGAGGTAAGGTTCTGTGTGCTGCCGTCCGTGAACGTGCCGATCGCCGAAAACTGTAAGGTCGTGCCTTGGGCAATGGATGCAGCCGAAGGTGTGATCGAGATCGAGGTCAGGGTTGGGCTGGTGACCGTCAGGGCGGCGCTGGCAGAGACACTACCGGAGGTCGCGCTGATTGAAGTGCTACCCATAGCCGTTCCCATCGCCAACCCTTGCGCTCCATTCACATTAATATTCGCTAATGAAGAATTCGCCGAAGTCCATTGCACCACGGAGGTCAGGTTCTGCGTGCTGCCATCGGTGAACGTGCCGGTCGCCGCGAATTGCACGGTCGTCCCCAACGCGATCGATGGATTGGCGGGCGAGACCGCCAGCGATACCAGCGCCGGAGCCGTCACCGTGAGCGTTGTGCTGCCGCTCACGCCGGAAACTGCCGCCGAGATGCTCGCCGAGCCTTGCGCCTTGCCATTAGCGACTCCGGCATTCGAAATAGTTGCCGAGGCGGTATTTGAAGAACTCCACGTGGCGGAACTCGTCAGGTTCCTGCTCGTGTTGTCGCTGTAGTTCCCGGTGGCGGTGAATTGCTGCGAGAACCCGGCGGCAATCGAGGCTGCTCCCGGAGTAATCTGAATGGACTGCAGAACCGGCGTGACCGGCGGTTTGGTGGTCGTGCTGGAATTGCTGCCTCCACCGCAGGCGGAGAGGACGACGAGAAACAGAAACGCGATTCCAATCTGGAACTTATTCATAATTTGTTTCCTTCTGGTAACTGTAGACGTTGCCGACCATTGAACCTGTGTCACCTTCACTCAAGCGCAACCTGTGAACGAGTGGTTGCCTGCAACAGTGCAGGCAGTGTGCCAGAGTGCGCGACGCGCCGCCGACGTATGTATGTTTACATCTGGATACTTACTGCGACGCGGTAGAAGGCCACGCGTTGTCTGAGCGAACGTATGCAAATATTTTCAAGTTAAGAGTATGTGTCACTGCACTTATAAGTAGGAGTTGCCGTGAGTTATGTCATTTTGGAACTGATTCCCATTACGGGACTATTTCCACAAGTAAGCATCGTTACTGTCACTACAGATGTAAATAAGAACGTGACCGCGGCTTAGTTACCGGAGTGACATCAACGAACCGATGAACTTAAGGGGCACGGCGTGTAATCGTCGCGCCCAGGCCGGACCGGCGCTACTGAAGACGAGAGCTCGGCGACGCAACTCTCAGCGCTTGAAGGGTGGGCCGAACCGGAAATCGTGCGGGCCCGCAATCGGATGCGGGAGGAATTTGATGGTGGTAGGCCCGGAGGGAATCGAACCCCCAACCCTCGGATTAGAAATCCGATGCTCTATCCGCTTGAGCTACGGGCCCATCTGGTCCCACTAATTTTACACATTGTCGCGCTGCGGGGGGCTCCGCGCGGGATGGGCGAGGTTTATGAGGTGCGCGATACAGCGCCTCGAGCGTACCGTTGCCATCAAGATTCTTCCTTCTCGCCTCTCCGACGATGCCACTCGGCGGCAGCGTTTCGGGCGCGAGGCCAAGGCTGTTTCCAGCCTGAATCATCCTGAATATTTGCACGCTCTATGATATCGGGCCGGCAAGACGGCGGCACGCGCTTCTAGGGCAGGATGTCGGACAGCAGGGAACCGGCGCTGCAGCGCGGCCAGTGACTCCCGAGGGCGCCCGTGATGGCTGGCTCTCTGCCGACGGAAAGTTCGTTCTGGCAAGATCTGGTGAAGGGAAATACTTTTATCTATGCCATCGCGGGCGGGGAGCCCTCGCCCCAGCACTGGCCGTGCACCGGGATTTCGCCAGCGCTTCCCGGCGCACGGTCCCTATGGCTAAGCAATTGCCGCTCAAAACTCCGGCGGGAAGTGCCTACTGGATACAGCTCGGTGACTTGGTTCCATAATCGTCACCCTGGTAGCTGTTGTAAACGCAATTGCCATCGCCGTCGATGATGTCCTTGGTGCCGTCCATTTCGGTTGCGTTTTGGCTGAAGCTGTTCCAGAAACTCTGCCTTTCGACGGCGATCCCATAACGGCCATTCTGATTAGAGTCATTGAAAATCAGGCTGTTGCCGGTATTTGTCCCCTCCGTGCATGGGATTAAGGGTTTTACATTCCCGGTGGATGAGCACCCCACGTAGTACCCGGCGATGCCATTGACGAACGAGTAATTACTCGTGAACTGGTTGTGCTTGCTCCCGTCAATCCAAAACCCGTATTGGGTGTTAATGCCACTGGCGCTAGCGGTCACGGCATTCCCTGAGCCTCCGGAGATCTGAAGGCCGGTGATATCGAATTCGGCGTCACAAAAATTGCAGGTGTTGTCGGTGGCATTATTAAAAAGGAAGCCCACATTGTCGTCTCCGGCGAAGATACTTCCGACACTTACATTCGTGCCCTCGCTCTCCAGTCCGTAATTCCATCCGCAAATGTAGTTCCCTCCCTCATCCCCCAAACCACCGGTGATCTCGACATTCTCCGCGCCCGGCATCACATGGATACCCACTCCTAAATTCGATGGCGACAAAGGCCCGAGCGCCTGCCGGTGGAATGGTTGCTCCGTATCCTGGCAGTCTCCGGTGTTCCCCGGCCCGAAAATGTCGTAGCCGTTCAGGTTCAGATTGACGTGTAACTGGTCGATATCGATGCAACTGTTGGTTAGTGTCAGTCCCTGGTACGCATACAGGTTACTGCCCAGTATGTAGTTGCCGTGCGCCCCAATGGTGCACCCGCACGCCGTAATCGTGCTCGGACATTGCGGCGGAACTCCTTCGGCGCTGGCGAGCCCGGTGGCCAGCAGCGTGAAAACAGCGAACATCATGGCGATGACAGCAATACGACTTGGAGTGATCTTCATATTCCCTCTCATTCAAGAACATTCAAGAACATTTTTCCTCCGAGCACGACGGAAGAGTTCTCCGTGCCACTGGCTGTGAAACGTGCAGGGTTACGTCGAAAGTTTTTGCGCTCCGTGAAATGCCGCGCCCATTGCGGGGAATGATGCGCCCCGAGACTGGCGTTGTCCATACCTCGGTCGTGTCCCCTGATCATTCGTCCTTAAGGCTTACTCAATACAGCTCGGTGACTTGGTTCCATACTCGTCGCCCTGGTAGCTGTTGTAAACGCAATTGCCATCGCCATCGATGATGTCTTTGGTGCCGTCCATGTCGGTTGCGTTTTGGCTGAAGCTGTTCCAGAAACTCTGCCTTTCGACGGCGATCCCATAACGGCCATTATCATAGGCGCCATTGAAAATCAGACTGTTTCCGGTATTTGTGCTCTCCGTGCACGGGATTAAGGGTTTTACATTCCCGGTGGACGAGCACCCCATGTAGTACCCGGCGATGCCATTGTTGAACGCGTTATTTTCCGTGAGCTGGTTGTGCTTGCTCCCGTCAATCCAAAACCCATATTGGCTGTTATAGCCATTGTCGGTATTGTTCAAGGTGTTTCCCGACCCGCCGGAGATCTGAAGGCCGGTGACGTTGTATCCACCATCACAAAAAACGCAGGCGTTGTCGGTGGCATTATTAAAAAGGAAGCCCACATTGTTATCCCCGGCGAAGATACTGGAGACGCTTACATTCGTGCCCTCGCTTTCCAGGCCGTAATTCCATCCGCAAATAAAGTCCCCTCCGTCATCCCCCAGACCTGAGGTGATCTCGACATTCTCCGCCCCCGGCATCACATGGATACCCACTCCAAAATTGGATTTTGATAGAGGCCCGAGCGCCTGCCGGTGGAATGGTTTCTGCGTATCCTGGCAGTCTTCGGTGTTTCCCGGCCCGAAAATGTCGTAGCCGTTCAGATTAAGATTGACGTGTAACTGGTCGATGTCGATACAACTGTTCTTTAGCGTCAGTCCCTGGTACGCATACAGGTTATTTCCCAGTTCGTAGTTGCCGTGTGCCCCAATGGTGCAACCGCACGATGTGATCGTGCTGGGACATTGCGGCGGCACTCCTTCGGCGCTGGCGAGCCCGGTGACCAGCAGCGTGACGACAGCGAACATCATGGCGATGACAGCAAAGCGGCTTGCGGCGATTTTCATATTCCCTCTCTGTTTTGTTTTCGTTGCGGGTCCAGCGCGTCTCGCTCCCGTTCCCAATGGCCTCCGGCGTCGGCCTCGACACCTGACTATCAACTCAAGATAAGTCAATAAGGGCTCAATGGGTTAGTCCGAAAGTTGGTCGGTTATCGAGTGGAATGCCGCGCCCACAGGCGCAGATCATCGTCGAAGCGATCAAGCCTTGTCAACAGAAAAGTAGGTAGTTAGCCTTTTGGGCTAACCCGAAATATGGGGGAAAGCGCACCATCGAAGTAAGTGGATCCAAATTCAGATACCTGCCTGCGGCCGGACATTTTTAGCGCTTGGTCGGCACTGCCGCGTCAGCGGATACCCCCAAAGCACAGATACTTGATCTCCAGATATTCCTCGATTCCGTACTTCGAACCTTCGCGGCCCACGCCTGATTCTTTCACTCCCCCAAACGGCGCCACCTCGGTGGAGATGATCCCTGTATTGATGCCCACGATCCCATACTCGAGCGCTTCCGCAACCCGCCACACCCGCGCGATATCGCGACCATAGAAATAAGCGGCCAGGCCGAACTGGGTATCGTTAGCGAGGGCGATCGCATCCGATTCCGTCTTGAATCGGAACAGCGGCGCCAGCGGCCCAAACGTCTCTTCTTTCGCCACTGCCATCGCGGGCGTCACGCCGGTCAGGATCGTCGGTTCGAAAAAGCGCCCGCCCAGCGCATGCCGATGTCCGCCCACGAGCACCTTAGCGCCTTTTGACGTGGCATCCCGGATGTGGTCCTCTACTTTTTCGACCGCATTCTGATCGATCAGCGGTCCCTGCGTTGCCCCCGGCTCGAACCCGCGAGCCGGTTTGAGCGCCTTCACGGCCGTTGCCAGCTTCGCGGCAAAGGCGTCGTACACCCCATCCTGCACCAGGAAGCGGTTCGTGCACACACAAGTCTGGCCGCTGTTCCTGTACTTGGACGCGATCCCGCCCTCGACCGCCGCATCCAGATCGGCATCGTCGAACACGATAAAAGGAGCGTTGCCTCCGAGTTCGAGCGAGAGCTTTTTCACCGTCCCGGCACACTGCGCCATCAGAAGCTTTCCGATCTCGGTCGATCCGGTGAACGAAAGTTTTCTGACGGTCGGATTGGAAGCGAGTTCCCCCCCTACTTCGCTCGCCTTGCCCGTGATCACGTTGAAGACGCCCTTCGGCACCCCGGCGCGCTCGGCAAGTTCCGCCAGTGCGAGCGCAGAGAACGGAGTCTGCGATGCCGGCTTCAGCACAACCGTGCACCCCGCCGCGAGCGCCGGGCCAGCCTTCCGGGTGATCATCGCCAGCGGAAAATTCCACGGCGTAATACACGCGACGACGCCGACCGGATCCTTGATGACCACAATTCTCTTGTCCGCCTGGTGCCCCGGAATCGTATCGCCATAGACGCGCTTGGCCTCTTCGCCGAACCATTCCAGAAACGAGGCAGCGTACATCACCTCGCCGCGGGACTCGGTCAGCGGCTTCCCCTGCTCCAGCGTCATCAGATTGGCAAGATCATCCTGGTTGGCGATCATCAAATCAAACCATCGCCGCAGCACAATGGCGCGTTCCTTCGCGGTCCGGCTGCGCCAGGCGGGAAATGCCCGTGCCGCGGCCTCAATCGCCTGCCGCGTCTGCGTTGCACCCATATTGGGGACGGTCCCGATGATTTCGCCGGTGGCCGGATCGTCAACTTTGATCGCGTTCGCGCCGCTTCCCGCAACCCACGCTCCATCGATGTAGCAGGCTTGCCGGAACAGCCGCAGATCCTGCAGCGGAATTTGTGTCGCCGTCGTAGACATAAATCTATCTCCCAAGGACCTTAGGGCGGCATCTCTCGCCCACCACACATTTTACAGATGCCGATAGCTGCGGAATAGAAGCAATTCCATGGGCGCCGTTCTATTGTTTGGATATGAGTGACGGGTAATCAGTGACTGGGTAGGATGCATACAACGATGCCGGCACGGGCTTACCTCCGCACCGGCATCGAAACTTGGGACCCTTTTATTTCGGCGGGAAATGATCCAGCATCTTGTTGACTGCCTTGTCCAGCTTCTTCTCGTTTTTGTCCGGCTTGTCGGAGAGCGTGTCATTGGCCACGCCACGCCAGAGCAGCTGTTTGTTATGCCCGTCGTAAAAGTCGAGCACCAGCGAGCCCACGCGGTAGTTCTCCACCTGGGTTGTGGTCTCGCCAAAGCCGCCCCATCGCCAGCCCCCGAGCCCGTCGTAAAACGTCTGGTATTCCTGCTGGTTTCGAGCGCTGCCGACCGCGGTCACCGCGACATCGCCGCCGTTTTCGACCCGCTGCCAGCCTTTTCCCTGCAAGTCGCGATCGACGGCATCCTGAATGCGGCTCTGCCAGAGAGGATCGGTGGTCTTAACCTTCTCCCAGTAGTAGGTGTGATACTGCGAGAAATTGGCGTGGTGGTCATAGTCGGTTTTTACGTCTTGCGCCCATGCCCCGGAAACGATCAGCACCGTCAACAGGGCTGAAAACCCGATACGCATTCCCTTCAAATATCTCTCCATGATTGATCGCTCCATGATCAGAAAGATGGTGCGCAAGGCCGAGGCAGGTTCTCCGTCGGCGATTGCGCACACCTGTGATGCGGACACCTTGGGCGGGGATTGCGCCTACAGCGCCAAGGCGTGTAACTCTACGGGATCTCATCTAGGGCGATTCCCGATGAAAGCCAGGCGTACCCCCTTGAACTCCCCGATCTGAAGCTCTGGCCGGTTGCGAATTGCTTACAGTGGAACGTTGCAAAAGCGAGCTTGCGATTCCCTCAATTCCCGAGCAGTTCAATTTCCCCCGAATCCCGTTCCTCGAGAGGACGGCTGCTCGTCCACGCCAGAGCCAGACTCAATACCGCAACCGCACCGAAGAGCGCCACGCACCCCGGCCAGCCCTTCCACCGCCAGAACCAATCCGTCAACGTCGCCCCCGCGCTGCCTCCCAGATAATAAAAGGTCACGTAAAGCCCGGCAGCTGAGGATCGAGCTCGTCCCGCAATGGCTCCCGTCTGCACCGTGGCAGCCGCTTGCGCAATAAACACCCCTGAAGAAAAAATAGCGAGGCCGGCAATCACCACCGGCAGCGATCTGACCAGCGTGAGCAGGATTCCAGCAATCATCATCGCGGTATAAAACAGGCTGGTATGCCGAAAGCCGAAGCGGTCCAGGAACCGCCCCGACTGCGGCGTAACGATCACGCCCAGAAGATAAACAAAAAAAATGCTTCCCAGTTGGGCCGAATTCAGCCGGAACGGCGCAGCCGCCAGGTAGAAGTTCGCATAGGTAAAGCATCCCACCAGCGCGAAAAGCGCAGCCGCACCCATCCCGAAATTGGCAAGCAGTCTCGGATTGCGCAGATGTTCCCTGGCTTGGTCCACAACCTGCCGTAAGTGTTCCGCGCGCACAAAATTCCTGGCCAGCGGGAGCCATGCGCGCACCATAAACGCGCCGATCAGATTTAAAGCCGCGAGCACGAGAAAAGTAGCCCGCCAGTGCCAGTGCGTCGCGATTACGCCGGAGAGGAAGCGCCCCAGAAATCCCCCTAACACGGTTCCCGCCACATACGATGACATGGCCCGCCCCACGCCCCGTCCCGCCCATTCCTCGTTCACATAGGCAAGGATCACGGCGATCACGCCCGGCACAAACAATCCCTGCGCAAAGCGCCAGAAAATGAGCGCGCCCAGGGTGGTCGAAGTCGCTGCCAGAGCCGTCGGGATCGTCAGCAAAAACAGCGACGGAACAATGACCTTCTTGCGCCCGCGCCGTTCCGCAATCATCCCGATGAAAGGCGCCGTGAGGGCGGTGGCAAAAATCGTAGCGCTGACCGTGAGGCTGACTGCCAGCTCCGAGGCGTGAAAAATCTGCCGCAGCAGCGGAAGCAGAGGCTGCGTGCTATACACGTTCAGGAACGTGCACGTGCCCGCCAGCATGGTCGCGACCGACGCCTTGTCGAGCTTTGCCAAACGAAACTCCGACCTCCGTCCCGAATGTGGATGTTATGTTCTGGATGATATGCGAATTGCACGCAGAAAAAATGCGCCCCCGCACCGCACCTCCCGGCATTAAATTCACCGGGTTTTAATGCTGCTCCGGCCGGCCACAATATATGATTAATATTGGGCGGTGTGTACCGCCCAGGTAGTGCCGGGCTCGCTCCGGCGAGTTCAGGTCAGCGAATCTAATATGAGTACGGCCAGCGTCAAAACGACTTCGCCCGATCCCGGAGCGCTCGACTTTGCCAAGCGCACCGTTGAAGCCTGCGAACTCGCGCGCGCCGCCGCCGCCATCGCTGCCGAAGGCATTGCGACCGGTTCCATGTCCCGCCTCAACGACATCCGCGAGTGCGAAAAGAATCTTGACGCCATCGACGTGGAGGTCGACTCGGGTGTGACCTCGACCATCACCCGCGTCCCCGAATCCGAAACCGGACTTCTGCTCGCCTGCATGAAGCTCATGATCGGGCTCGAGCGTATCGGCGACCTGCTCCTGAGTTTCGCCACCAGCGCCCAAGCGGCCGGGAGCCGTATCGATCCGCAGGACGCCCGCGAACTCACGCAGATGGCCACCGTGCTGGAAAAAATGCTCTCCGACGTAGGCCAGTCTTTTTCCCAGCGCGATGTCAAGAAAGCGATTGACGTGCTCCGCGCGGACGCCGAAATGGATCGCCTCCGCAACCTCATCTTTCTCCGTCACATAGAAAATCCCGAGAACATCGCCCGTCATGCCAGCCTGCAAGTAATCTTTATGACCCAGTCCCTCGAACGCGCCGGCGACCATGCCAAGAATCTCGCGGAAGAGGTCTGCCACTTTGTCAGCGGCCGCAGCATCCGCCATCTTCTGATGGCGTACGACAAACCAAAAGAACAGATGTTCATCGAATGGCTGCGCCACAAAGACACCAACCCGTAGGATTGCTTGTCGCTGCGGAGAACGGGCGGGCTCAGTCTTTCCCCGATCCGAGGCCAAAACCAGGGCGGGAATAGCCTGAATGCGGTCCTTGGCGTTCGGTAAAACGCGTTCCATTACGAACTCTTGACAGTCAGAGCCTCGAAAGCGAGACTCGTTTCATAGACGTTTCACCGATGCCGGAATCCCCCCAATCCGACAATCCGTCCTTCTCCGAGGATGCGCAGTATCCAATCTCCGGCACAGCTTCACCGGCTGCGCAAAGCGAAGGCGATTCCCGCGAAGGCTTCGCGCTCGAAGAACCGGAACTTGACGCCGCCCTCCAGTTGCTGGTGGAACGCGCCCAATACATCACGGGAGCCACCGGAACCGCGCTCGCTCTACCTCATGGCGATGAGATGGTATGCCGCGCCAGCGCCGGTTCCAGCGCGCCCGCAGTCGGTGCGCGCCTCCAGGTGCTTTCCGGAATCACGGGCGAAAGCATCACCCGCCGCCAGTTGCTGCGCTGCGATAACGCCGAAACCGATCCGCGCGTGAACCTGGAAGCCTGCCGCGCCTTGGGCATCGCCTCCATCGTTGTGCTCCCCATGCTGCGCGGCAACGGCGAGATCCGCGGCCTCTTCGAGCTGTTTTCCGATCATCCCTACGCCTTCGAGGAGCGCGATCTCATCGCCCTCGAACGCATGGCCGATCTCACCACGACCGCGCTCGATCTCGCCGAGCAGCGTTACGGGGCCATCCCCGCACCCGCGCGCGCGAAGCAGTCCAACCATGTATCGCCGCTGGTAAATATTTCTCCGGAACCGCCCGCCACTGCGCCTTCGGCGAACGCTTCTCCCACCGGGGGGTCCACGGCAACTCCCGCGCCCTCGCAGCCTGAGGCCTCGCAAGTTGCCGATCCCACACCGGCCCCGACCTCGGAAAGCCCCACCCAACCATCCGCACACTCCCCGGACACCGGACTGCACGTCCAGAAATGCGCGTCTTGCGGATTCCCAGTCTCGGAAGGCCGCGCGCTCTGCCTCGACTGCGACAAACTGGAGCGCGAAAAACTCGCGCTCCAGAAATTCAATCGCGAGAAAGCAGAGAGCGAGAACAAACCCGCCGAAAAAAATGAAGCGGAGAAAACAGAAGTCGCGGTTGGTCAGGCAGAGACTAATAATGAAGGCATAGCAGAGACATTGACGGCGCAGCCTCCCGATGACATTCCGGCCTTCCTCGCGAACTCTCTGGCCGTGAAGGAATCGTGGATGGCGAACCACGTGAATCTGTTGGCGGTCATCGTCGTAGTGCTCGGCATCCTCGTCTTCATCGTCGTTTTTCGGTGATCTCTCGTGTTCACCCGAGTCTCTTTTCCTTGACAACTCGCACGCAAAACTCTTACCCTGCGCTTACCACTCGTCACACAAATAAAGGTGCCTGCGAATGAAGAATGTGTACGAAGTTTTGCGCCAGAAAGAACTTGAACTGACCCGCCTGGAAAAAGAAGTGGAAGCCCTGCGCGTCGCCGCCCCGCTCCTTTCGGAGGAGAAAGAACAGATGTCGGAAGCTCCCAAGCCCACGCTGACTGCGGCTCCCCCCCAGCAACCGCTCCGCATCCCGGCGCCCGTAGCCGCTCAAGCTGCAAATCCCCCGGCCCGCGCCGCGGGATGGGAAGACGCAGCCAAGCGCTGGCCCTAGGCCGCAAAGTACAGCTCACCGAAGAAGCCCTAGCGCGAGCTTGGGCTTTTGTCTGCAAGGACCTGAGTGCGCGGTTCGCTGCGTCTCCAGTGCCGCAACTTCTGCAATCTGACTTCTTACTTCCGACTTTCCTCACCCTTGCGTCGTAAACGCCAGCGCCAGGATCGTCTTCTGCTCCACCTCGTGCGCCTTCGCCGAGCCGGTCGCCGGACTCGCGCTCCCCGAACGTTTCACCGACAGCACCGGCCGCTCATTCGAAATCCGCCGCAACCGCGGCAGCACATAAAAACCCGCCCCCATGTTCGAAGGCTCCTCCTGCACCCAGACGATGTCCCGCGCCTCGCCGTGACGCTCGAATTCTGCCGCCAGCTCAGCCTCCGGAAACGGATACATCTGCTCCAGAAACACAATCGCGGTCGTCATGTCGTCGCGCCGTTGCCGCTCCGCGCGCAGTTCGTGCCCGATCTTTCCCGTGCAGACCAGGATCCGCTTCACGTCATGTGCCTCCGCGTCCGGAATCACCGGCAGAAACTTCTGGTGCGTCAAGTCCTCCAAAGGAGACAGCGCATCCGGATGCCGCAGCATGCTCTTAGGAGTAAACACCACCAGCGGCTTCCGCCAGTGCCGCAGCGCTTGGCGCCGCAACAGATGAAAATACTGCCCGGCATTCGATGGCTGGCAAATCTGAAAATTATCCCGCGCCGCCAGTTGCAGAAAGCGCTCGATGCGCGCGCTCGAATGCTCCGGGCCCTGTCCCTCATAACCGTGCGGCAACAGCAATACGAGTCCCGACAGAAGTCCCCACTTGTCCTCGCCCGCGCTCACAAACTGGTCGATGACTGCCTGTGCCACGTTGGCAAAATCTCCGAACTGCGCCTCCCACAACACCAGTGCCTCGGGATAATCGCGGCTGTAGCCATACTCGAAGCCCATGACGCCCGCTTCCGAAAGCGGCGAGTTATAGATCTGGCAGGCCGCCTGTCCATCCGCGATGTGCGACAGCGGAACATATTCACTCTCATTCTCCGTGTCGATCAACACCGAGTGCCGCTGATTGAAGGTCGCTCGCCGCGAATCCTGACCGCTCAGCCGCACCGGAATCCCTTCCTTCACCAGGCTCGCAAACGCGAGCGCCTCGCCCATCCCATAGTCCAGCGGCTTTTTCCCCGAACCCATCTCCGCCCGCTGCTCCAACAGCTTCTTTACCTTGGGATGGATGTTGAATCCTTCGGGATAAGTCGTCAGTCGCTCGGTCAACTCCGCTAATTCCTCGCGCGCAACACCCGTAGGCTGCTCAAATTCAGCCTTGTACCGTCCACCAAAATAATTGTCCCAGTAACTGGGCAAGTCCCGCAGCAGCGGCTTCTTCCTGACTTGCAGAGCCGCTTTCTGCGCGCTCTCAAACTCCCCCCGGATCGTCCCCACCCGCTCCGGCAGGCTCTCAAAGCCGATCTGCTTCGCGTAAATCTCAAACAGCGGACGATGCTCTTTGATCGCCTTGTACATCAGCGGCTGCGTCACGGTGGGATCGTCGACCTCGCTGTGCCCATGACGCCGGTATCCAATCAAATCCACCACCACGTCGCTGAAAAACGTATAACGATACTCGGCCGCGATCCGCGCAATCCGCATCACCGCGTCGACATCTTCGCCGTTCACGTGAAATATGGGAATCGCCTGCCGCCGCGCCAGTTGTGCGGAAAAACGCGAAGAGTGTTCTTCGCGCGCGTTGGTCGTGAACCCCAGCAGGTTATTCACAATCACGTGGATCGTCCCGCCCACTGTGTACCCGCCCAAGTCTGCATAATTCAGCGTCTCCGCCGTGATCCCCTGGCCCGCGAATGCCGCGTCGCCATGCACCAGCAGCGGCAGATATTTCGCCTTCCCGCCTTCGCCCGCGCGATCCTGCTTCGCGCGCGTTCGTCCGATAGTCACCGGATCAACGGCCTCGAGGTGGCTGGGATTCGACGCCAAATGAATGTGAATTTTCTTCCCGCTTTTCGTGACGTACTCGCCGGTCGCGCCGATGTGATACTTCACGTCGCCCGATCCCAGCACGCT
>JBEKOW010000016.1:0-30775 GCA_049521375.1 Terriglobales bacterium | reverse complement strand
GAAGCCGAGGGGAACGAACTCGGTGAAGCCTCCGGTCTCGGACTGAATGTCGCGGAACAGCGACAACTGGCGAACCCAGTGGTCGGGGGTTTCCATGTGTCCGTACATGAGGGTGGAGGTGCTGCGAATACCGCACTGGTGGGCGGTGCGGATTACTTCCTGCCACTGGGCGGAGGAAAGCTTGTTGCGGGAGAGGACGTTGCGAACTTCGTCATCGAGAATTTCGGCGGCGGTGCCTGGGAGCGTATCGAGGCCGTTGTCGCGCAGCATGGAGCGATACTCGCGCAGTGTCATGCCAGTGAGTTCAACGCCGTAGATGATTTCCATCGGGGAAAACGCATGAATGTGCATCGACGGAACCGCGGTTTTTACGGCGCGCAGAATGTCGCGGTAATAAAAAGGAGGCAGATCGTGCGGGAGGCCACCCTGGATGCAGACCTCGGTCGCACCGAGGTCCCAGGCTTCTTTGGCCTTTCGCGCCATATCTTCGAGGGAATGAAAATAGGAGTCAGCCTCGCGCGGGCCGCGACTGAAGGCGCAGAACTTGCAGCCGACGAAACAAACGTTGGTGAAATTGATGTTGCGATTGACGACGTAGCTGACGATGTTGCCGACGAGATCGCGGCGAAGCGTGTCGGCGGCCACCAGCAAGGCGACCAAGTCCGCGGCGGCGGAGTTTGCCAGGGCATAACGCTCTTCATCTTGGAGGCACGACGCGTCTTGCGTCTCCAATACTCGATCGAGGGCGCGGCGAATAATGGGCGATGCGTGGGGCGAGGCCTCGTCCCAAGTTAATTTGTGGAAGTGCTCGAGTTCGAAATTCTGTGGCACTGGCTTTCTCCTGAAATCCCCAGCATCTCGCTCAGGGAGCTGAGGCTTTATCGCAGCGCTGAAAGCGCTGCGCCATCCAAAAGCAAGTCTCCAGCAAACATGGCTAGCGAAACAAATCGTACCTGGCGGGGCGGATCAGTTCGCTTGCCCGGCCATTTCCCCGGCGGTACGAATAACCGCGAATGATGCACGCGGGAGTGCGTTCCAGCTTGCCACAAACCAGGCCCGCAGCACAGGCCAATTCGTCGGCGACGGCATCGATGGTGGCATGAAGCGAGTAGCCGTGAGGATCGCGGCGTCCGCGATAATCGACGAGCGGGCGCAGTCCGGCGACGCCGATGGCGACTTCGGTAAGGCCTTCGCGCCAGGGGCGGCCGAAGCTGTCGCTGACGATGACAGCGACTTCGATCGACAGCTTCTTCTTTAGTTCCCGCCGCAACTTGGCGGCGGATCGATCGGGGTCTTTGGGCAATAGGACCGCGTGCTGCCCTCCGTCGACGTTCGAGACATCGACGCCGCTGTTGGCACAGACGAGGCCATGGCGGGTTTCGGTGATCAGGACTCCGCGCTTGCGGCGCACGATGCGGCGGCTCTCACACAGAGCCAACTCGCTTACGCGCGCGTCGAGGCCGTAACGGCGCGCCCAGCGCCTTGAGGCGATCGAGGGCCGAATTTTCTCGAGCGGAACGATTGCTCCCTCGGCTTTGGAAACGACTTTGTGTTTTATGACCACGATGTCGCCATCCTCAAAAATCAATTTTGCGCCGCGGGCCGCGTTCAGTAAGACATCCGTCAACGACGTGCCGGGAAGAATCTCGTCCGCGAACGGAATGGGGAGGATACGAACTTCCCCGGCGATTTTTCGGCGACCCGGGGCACCCTTATCCACGACAGGCCTGCTGCCGCTTTTCGAGATTCCAACCTCGCACCAGCGTCTGCGACCGCCTATCGCCGCTGGCAGCGGCCAATTCATAGAGATCTTCGGGGCGATCGACATCCCGTGCGATGCCTGGCAATTCGAGGACAACACAGGGCAAGCTGCTTGCCTTAGCGGCCGCCAAATGCGGCAAGAAACTGTCGTTGCCGAAGCGCAGCGGAAAGAGATCGCCGGGAGAGCGCCAGGCCGCGTTCGTGCCTCGGCCGGCCGCATCGGGCACGAGGAGGGCACCTTCCTGGGGCGCGGAGTCAGCGATCTGCTGCAATTCTGCAACTGCAATGAGCGGAATGTCTGCGGGGACTACGAGAGTGGAATGCGCTCCACGCGCGAGGGTCGCGGCCGTTGCCATTTCGATGGCGCTGGTCTCTCCGGCATTGTGGCCATCGGGGATAACCTGGAAGTCGAAGCGCGCGGCGATCCCGGTGGCGAAGGGATCGCTGCTCACTACCGCGACCGGCGGGCGATTGTGCCAGTGAGCGAGGGTTTGCAGGACGTCCTCACACATGGCTTGGGCTAAGGCGAAACGTTCTTGCGGAGTCAGAACGGGTGAGAGCCGCTGCTTGGCGTCCTTCAGATTCTTGATGGGGACGAGAATCATGCGGGCTCCGCGGCGGACCGCGTTGCAGGCTGCCGGCAGACTTCCAGAACAGTCTTCGCCAGTGCGATTCGGTCTCCATTATTGTTCTTGCGCATGATGGTTGGGGCGCAGTGGACTTGCAGATTCGAACTGCGCGCTTGCCGATTTTTTCTTAACTCGGCGGCGGCGGAAGCGTCTTGCGAATCGACTACCAGAACGTTGAGGAAGTCGCGATAGAAATCGGCGATGCCGGCGATCGAAGAGGGGAAGCCCTGAGAATTGAGGAGCGCGGCGGCGGGGCCGGTTACGGCTGCTCCGCCTACGATTGGGCTCACGGCTACGATGCGCGCGGAGGTGTTGCGAAGGGCGTCACGAATTCCGGGCACTGCCAGAATCGGGCCAATGCTTGTCACGGGATTGCTGGGAGCGAGCACCACGAACCCGGCGGCGTGGATGGCATCGAGAACGCCGGGCGCAGGCTGGGCGGTGGAAGCTCCTGCAAAATTTACCGACACAACCGGGTCCTGGTAGCGGCGGCGGACGAAATATTCTTCGAAGCTTAAGTCCCCGGCTGGAGTTAGAACCCGCGTTTCTACTGGCGAATCGCTCATGGGCAGAACGCGTGACCTGATGCCGAGGCGGGTGGCGATTTCGCATGTGGCTTCGGTGAGGGCCTTGCCCTCGGCTAGCAGCTTCGAACGGAGGATGTGCAAGGCCAAATCACGATCGCCGATGCGGAACCAGTCTGGCTCTCCCATCTGACCCATAGTTTGCAAGCAGAAAAAAGTGTCGCGGGCATAACCCCAGCCGCGTTCCTGGCTGAGCTTGCCGGCCAGGACGTAGGTGATCGAATCGACGTCCGGCGAGACATACAGCCCCCACCAGCGCAAATCGTCGCCGGTATTGACGATGAAGGTCAGGTCTTCCTGGGGAACGACTTGGCGGAGACCATCCGCAAACTTCGCGCCTCCGGTACCGCCGGTCAGAACCGTGATCATGCCGTCCCTTTTGGTATGGCGGCGAAAGTCTGTCCACCGCCAAGTTGAGCGATCCGCTGTTTCAGTAAATCGCTATGGGCCGCTGCCTGCGCTGCGAATTCAGGATAAACCGGGAGGCGCTGGCGTAACTGGAATCCTTTCGCTTCGGTTCGATGCTGCAGGTCGTCGAGATGCGGCCAGGGTTTTTCGGGATTGATGAAATCGGGCGTCAGGGGCGAGATGCCGCCCCAGTCGTTGATGCCGGCGTCGAGCAGATCGGCGTAGTGCGGATCGGAGAGATTGGGCGGAGCCTGAATGTTCATCGACGGCATCAGAAGGCGCGCCACAGCCACGGTGCGCAACATATCCGCGCGATCCGGTTCGGGTGAGGCGGCCATCAGCGTGGCGGGCTTGGCGCGGAAGTTCTGCACGATCACTTCCTGAATATGGCCGTACCGGTGGTGCATTTCGCGAATGGCGAGCAGCGTATCGACGCGCTCTTCGAGGGTTTCGCCGATCCCGATGAGGATTCCGGTGGTGAAAGGAATTTTCTGGCGCCCGCCATCTTCGATCACTCGCAAACGCTTTGCCGGCTCTTTGTCGGGAGCGTTATCGTGGGCAGCGTTTTTCGCCAGCAGCCTGGTGCTGGTTGTTTCCAGCATCAGTCCCATGCTGGGCGAGACACGCGCCAGACGCTGGAGCCATTCGGCGCTCATCAAGCCTGGGTTGGGATGGGGAAGGAGGCTTGATTCGCGCAGTACTTTTTCACACATCGCCTCCAGATAATGAAGCGTGGATTTGTAGCCGAGGCGGCGGAGGGTCTCGCGCATCCCGGGAAAAACGAGTTCGGGCTTGTCTCCCAGGCTGAACAAGGCTTCGGTGCAGCCCATACGCTCGCCGGCACGCACGACTTCCATGACTTCGTCGGGGGACATGGTGTGAGCGCCGGGCTGATTGGGATCGCGGCGGAAGGTGCAGTATCCGCAATAGTCGCGGCAGAGATTGGTGAGCGGCAGAAATACCTTGCGCGAATAGGTAATGATGCGGGGCTTGAAACGCGCACGCGCGGACTGGGCTGCCTCGAGCAGGCGGGGGAGCAGGGTGTCGCTCGGGCGCAGCCAGCGGCAGGCGGTTTCGCGCGAGATGGGCTGCGCGCCGGGGTTTTGCAGTTCCGACGCCGCCACATCCAATGTCTGCTGGGAAGGCGCTGGCATTGATCTTGTCGTCGTGTTTCGGACTCGCCCCTGACTTCGTAAGCCCTGATCGAGTGTGCGTGAGAACTAAGTCGTCCCTCCGGGACTTGGATCTCAGACTCCACTTTCCCGGCGCTGAAAGCGCCGGGCTACTGTCAGCCGCCCCTCCGGGGCGGGGACCATGGCTGTTTTTCCCCACCGCGTACCGCTCTGGACGTAGTTCCCAGGCGCGCGCCGATCGCTCTCTACTGCTGACAAGGATGATAGCGGACGCGGGCCTGCATTGTCCCATGGCTGGCTGGGGATTTGCCGGCCGCCGGGACGCCGGTGGGACGAGCCGCCAGCGGGATCGAGTTCAAGGGGGCGGATCAAAGTCCGAGGGTCGGTGGTGACATACCGGATGCCCGGTTGGCACGTTGAAGCTGGCGCGGAAGTTGGTATTTGGTGAAGCTGAGTGAAAGACTTTGCATCTTGACTTCGGTTCCGGCTGGTTTATAGTGTTGGGCAACTGTAAGCGGTAAAAAGCCGCGCCATCCCGGTTGGGTATATCTCTGGTTGCACTCAGCTCTCAAGGAGTAACGCTTTGCGGATATGGCGAGCTACGGTTCGAGAAGGCTCAACGCGCTCAAGATCACGGCCCTAAGCCGGTCTTTGCCGATCCGGTGGGAGCCAACTACTGACTGAGCACAGATCCTCGAACAATGCGGGGTTGTTTCCACACTTGACTAGGACAGCTAACTCGAAGACGAACATCACAGCCCATTAGAAGAGTTATTGCCGGCAATGGTTTTGGTGAAGGCCGGACCGGGAAGACAAGTCCAGCGGGGAATCACGAGCCGCGACAGTTAAAAGGCTCGAATGGTCCACCAGAAATAAATGTAAGATCGGGACTCGGGAAATTGGAACATCGACATAAATTGAAGTACCCAGGCGAAAGTTATGCGACAGTTGCTGGCCCTTATGTTTCTCGTGTCCCTGGCGGTTGCACAAAGCCAGAGCCCCAGCCTTCCTACGACCTGGGTGGACAATGAGGAACTTACGTGCCAACTCAATTCGAGTTGCTATCCCGGATCGCCTGCGCTCACTACGCCGTACACTCCACCCGCTTACGAGTTAGCGCTGGGCGCTAATAGTTGGACGAGCGGGCCGCCTCCCAGTTACTGCACTTTCAGCACAAGCCAGCCGCTATATCCCGCGACAGCAGCGGGAAAACAGGCTGCGATCAATGCCATCGAAGCGTGCCGGACCGCGGGCATCGCCCACGGGCAGGCGATCGGGATCATCCTGGATGTGCCGCCGGGAATGTATGTCTCCGCGAACGGGATTGTGATCCCGCAGACGAGTACGGTCCCCGCTACCGCACCGCTGATCATCCGTTCGACGATGGATTCGGTATTAGCGTCGATGCCGGAGCCTATTTGTGCGGGCGGGATCCAGGACAACATTCCGGAATCGACCAACATTGGGGTTATCAACAGCGATTGCGAGGCGGGAGCGGGCGGCGGGACCTTTGCTTACCAGCTGGGGACGACGGTTAACGCGCTGCCGCAAGGGTCGTTCACGCTTGCCAATGGCACGCAGACCAGCAGTTCGAACTACAACTACTTGCAATACATGTACCAGGATGAATGCTCGGCGACGCTGTGCATTCCTCTTCAATTATGCAGTCCAAACGGGTCCGGGTCGGTTCCGTGCGGCACGAACGTGATGATCGGTCCCGACCATTGGGAGTTTGAGGACGGCGCGGCGGCCATGACGCCGGGAAACATCTGGGACAACGACGTCATTTATGCGGGCAACACGGTGATGGCGACCAACGTGTCGCAATTCGCCTCGCATATCCATTTCCGGCGGTACTGGTCGCATGGGGACTGGACAAGTTTATCGACAGGCACCAACTCCATGAGTGCGGGCTTCAATCTGAGCGGGTGCTATTACTGCTCGGTGGTGGGATCGCAGGTGAGCCAAGCGTTGCGGCCGGGGTCGGAAGGGCACGCGATCCTTGGTCAAGGTCTAGCTTACAAATTCGACAATGACTGGCTGGAAGGGGAGTCGAGTGGAGTATTTTCCGGCGGATTCAGCAACCCTCCGACGATGATCGGGTACATTCCCTTTCAGGATGTGCAGATGGGGCGGCTGCGGAACACGTTTCCTTATTCGTGGCTGGGGGTGCTGAAAGTCCCGAGCTCGAATCCGACGAAATGGGCGGGCAAAAGCATCGTACGGAAGAACTGCGAGGAGATGAAGGAAGGGGAGAGGATCCTGGTCTACGGGCTGATTTGCGAGAACGTGGACAACTCGGGGGGGCAGCGGGGCGTAGTCACGGCGCTGAATGTCCGCAACACGTCAGGCGGGGGTCCGGCTCCGCAGAATTACCAGGCAACGATCACGGATTTGACGATTCAGAATTCGGTATACCGCAACGCCTGCCAGGGATTCGGGATTGATGGGCGGTCGGACTCGTCGTCGGGTGATGGCGGCGGTGTTTCTTACATGATGGACCGGATCGGACTCAGCAACATTCTGCAATACGACATCACGACAAAAGGCCCAGGTTGTCCCACTACCACCACTGGCATTCAGATTACCAATGGCGGAGGCGGGCAGTCCTGGCAGGGGACGATCGCGGAAAATGCGGCGGGCACGGCGGCCACGTTCGTCGCGACCTGTTCGGTGGACTCGGGCGGCTGTGCCGCCGGCCAGCCGGTCTCAAGCGCGCTTGGCTTCCAGGTGATGGACATCAAAGCGGGCGATCCGGTTGGCATCAGCAATTGCACACAAGTGCCTGCCTTCAACCTGCAAACGAAGACCTGGATCAACGGCTATGTGTGGCCGTCGGAAGTACAGGCGTTGGCGACGACCGGATCGGCACCATGGTCCGGCACATTTAGCTCATCCAATGTAACTGTGACCTACAACTGGACGGGAGCTCCGGCTGGGGCGGTGGATAACAGCGGGTCTTGCACATTGACGAATGGGGAGGGCGGACCCGAGAACTTCTCGATCAACCACATGACATTCGTCACGGATGCGACGGAGTCGCTTGGCGACGGCGTGTCCTCCTCGAACGGGCCCACGTTTGCTTACAATCAAACGTTCGTCAACAGCATCATGCTGAGCGGGACGGGACGGGATAAATGTGGAGCGACATCCTGCGCGGGGTGGTGGGACGATGGACTGACGCAAGCGGAAGGCAATCTCACCGAGACTTACACGAACGACACCTCGTCACTGACCGCCGGGTGGCTGGTGTGGCCGGGGCGCCCCAACACGAACTACTTTGAATATCCCAACAACCCGAGCTTTCCCGACCCACAGTGCTCCGCGACCACGGGTAACTGGAACGCGACGGCTGGGGGTTCTTCTCCGGCGATCGGAGGCTGCAATCCGGCGAACAGCTTTTTCTTCCCGGCTACTCCTTATTGCACGGGGGCAAGTCCTTCTTATAGCGGGCCCGGGACGGGGTGTATCGGTTTCACGGGGGCGATGAATACGTCGATGATGCCGCTGGCGCTAGCGGACTATCACGGTTACCAGTTGCTGGGAGGCGCGAGCCCGAGCTACTTCCACAGTGCGGCGTCGGATGGGACGGACATCGGGGCGATTATCCCTGCGCTGGATGCGGCGCAGACGACGACGCTCTATGTTTGCCCTCCCGGGTCATGCCTGACGGGTGGGCCGTTCCCGACCATAAGCGGTTCGGCGAATATAGCGGACACGGTGACATTCAGTACCAGTCCCGCGGGGCTCGCCTATACCGTTGATGGCGTCACCTACACGACGCAACAAACCTTTCACTGGGTAGCGGGAACTTCGCACTCGGTCGCCACTCCATCGCCGCAGACATCTGGGCCGGGTTCGCAGTATGTATTCGGGAGCTGGTCGGATGGCGGCGCGCAATCGCATACGATCCTCGCACCCGCTGCGACCACGCCGTATACCGTGAGCTTTAATACGCAATATCAATTGACGACGCAGGCATTGCCGGCTGGGGACGGCTCGGTGGCTCCAACGTCGGGTGGTTACTACGGGGCCAATTCGATCATTCCGATTACGGCGACAGCCAATGCGGGATTCGCCTTCGCCAACTGGTCATCCTCAAACGGCGGGTCATTCGATTCGAGCACATCCGCGAATGCCAACTTCACGATGCCGGCCACGCCGACTACCTTGACCGGTAATTTCACTGTAGTCACGGCACCGGTCGGGACCAATACAGCGGTGCAGTCGAGCGAGAACCCGTCTTTCACCGGGGACTCCGTGACAATCACAGCGACAGTCACTTACGGGAGCAACAGCTCCGTAGGCGCGAACGGTTCGGTTACGTTCACGGAAAACGGCAACCCGGTGGCAGGCGGTCCCACGGGCCCGGTGGCATTGGGCGCGAACGGGCAAGCCAGTTTCTCGACCGCTGCGCTCACGGAAGGCACGCATTCCATCACCGCAACTTACGGCGGCTACGCGGGTCAATCGGTGACGTATCTCACCAGTTCCGCGGCAGTGAGCCAGGAAGTCGACAACCACACGGTCGTGACGGGCACCCAGTATTGCAACCAGGGAGCGGTCGCGCTAACCGCGAGCGGAACGGCAACTCCGTACCCGTCAAAGATCTTTGTCGGCGGCGCAAGCAGCAGTGTCACGGGTGTAACGCTGTCGCTCAACCAGATCACATCGAATGACATCCAGGCGACAGACCTGCTGCTCGTTGGTCCGAACGGCAAGCAATTCGTGCCCTTTGCGAATGCGGGCGACACCAGTTCGATCAGCGCTGTAAACGTCATGCTGAGCGACTCCGCCGGCAACGCGTTACCTAGCGGAACGCCGTTAACGAGCGGCACTTTCAAACCAGGATCCTTCACCGGGGGCGCGTTGAATTTCGCGTCGCCGGCTCCGGCTGGGCCTTACGACTACGCGGCGACGGATGGCGCTTCGACGTTTGCCTCCGAATTCAACAACAGCAATCCCAATGGCACCTGGGAACTGTTGGCACAGTCGGGCAACGGCGGAGGAGGGAACATCGCGGGTGGGTGGTGCATCAACTTGCCGGGCACACCGCCGGTGTGGAGCGTTACGAAGTCGCATAGCGGCAATTTCACGCCGGGACAGACGGGAACGTGGTCGATCGCGGTCGGCAACACGGCGGCCAGCGGCGCGAGTTCGGGGACGGTGACCGTCACAGACACGCTGCCCAGTGGCTACTCCGTGAGCAGCGCCGGGGGGAGGGATTGGACTTGTAGCGGGACCGGTACGCAGGCATTGACATGCACTAACAGCGACGCGATTGCCGCGGGCAGCAGCTTTGGAACGATTACGATGCTGGTGAATGTGCCAGCAAATTCCCCGGGCAGTGTGCAGAATATGGCGACCGCGTCGGGTGGGGGAGCGGCGCAAAGCGCAAACTCCAATACCGACACGGTTACGGTGAATCAGGCGGCGACGATCACGAGTGCGAATAACACGACTTTCGTCGCCGGCACAGGCGGATCATTCACCGTGATGTCGGCGGGCACTCCTGTTCCGAGCCTCGGCGAAACGGGGATGATGCCGAGCGGCGTGAGTTTTGTGGACAATCACAACGGCACAGGGGCGCTGAGCGGGACACCCACTAGCAGTGGTGTTTTCAGCATCAGCTTCAGCGCGTCGAATGGTGTTGGATCACCCGCAACACAAACATTCACGCTGACGGTGAATCAGGCCCCGGCGATCACGAGCGTGAACAATACGACACTGGTGGCGGGCACGGCGGGTTCGTTCACGCTGACTTCCACGGGTTATCCAACAGCGGGCCTTACCGAGACGGGGCTTTTACCCAGCGGTTTAAGCTTTGTCGACAATCACAACGGCACGGGCACCCTGAGTGGGACGCCGACTTCCAGCGGCGTTTTCAGCATCAGCTTCGGCGCGACGAACGGAATCGGTTCTCCGGCCACGCAGAGTTTCACATTGACAGTGGATCAGGCGGTGGCCATCCTGAGCGCTAATAATACGGCGTTTTCAGTGGGCACCGGCAGTTCATTCACGGTGATCTCGACGGGCTATCCAATAGCCACGCTGAGCGAGACAGGGGCACTGCCGAGCGGTGTAACCTTCGTCGACAATCCCGATGGCACGGGCACGCTGAGTGGAACTCCAACCGGGAGCGGCGTCTACAACATTGGGTTCACGGCGCAAAATGGAGTCGGATCGCCTGCGATGCAGACGTTCACTCTGACGGTGGATCAGGCGGCGGCGATCACGAGCGCGAACAACACTACCTTTGTGGTGGGGAGCGCGGGTTCGTTCACGGTGACTTCGACCAGCTACCCGGTGGCCAGCCTGAGCGAGACAGGAGCTCTGCCGAGTGGCGTGACCTTCATCGACAATGGCGACGGCACGGGCACACTGAGCGGAACCCCGGGGACCAGCGGTGTCTTCAGCATCACATTCGCGGCGCAGAGCGGGACGGGTTCGCCGGCCACGCAAACCTTCACGTTGACGGTGGACCAGGCAGCCACAATTACCAGCGCGAATAGCATTACCTTCACGCCAGGATCTGCCGGAACGTTCAGCGTGGTCGCGACGGGATATCCGACGCCCAGCCTCAGTGAATCGGGAATTTTGCCAAGTGGCGTGACGTTTGTGGACAACCAGAACGGCACCGGTACGCTCAGTGGAACGCCCTTCAACGAAGGCGTCTACAACATCAGTTTCACGGCGCAGAACGGAGTCGGGTCGCCGGCGGTACAGCCATTTACGTTAACCGTGAACCAATCAGCGGCAATCAGCAGCGCCAATACTGCTAGTTTCGTGATGGGAACAGCAGCGTCGTTTACGGTCACCACTGTCGGCTTCCCTCTTCCCAGCATTGGCGAGAGTGGAGACCTACCGGCTGGGGTGACGTTCATCGACAACAAGGACGGGACAGGTACGCTGAGCGGAACGCCTACCGCAAGCGGCGTCTACAGAATCAGTTTTACAGCGCAGAACGGGGTTGGGTCTCCTTCAACCCAGACGTTCACGCTGACGGTGAATCAGGCTCCGGCTATCACCAGCACGAGCAGCGCGACGTTTATCGTTGGAACGGCTGGTTCGTTTACCGTGACTACTTCCGGTTATCCGACGGCCGGCTTGAGTGAGACAGGGACGCTGCCGGCGGGCGTGACATTCGTCGATAATCACAACGGGACGGGTACGCTGAGCGGGACACCGACTGCGAGCGGTGCGTTCAACATCAGCTTTGGCGCTTCGAACGGTGTGGGTTCGCCGGCTACGCAGACATTTGCGCTTACGGTGAATCAGGCTCCGGCAATCACGAGTGCGAGCAGCGCGACGTTTGTCGTGGGAACAAGCGGATCGTTCACCGTGACGACGACGGGCTATCCGACGGCCAGCCTGAGTCAGACAGGGACGCTGCCGGCGGGCGTGACATTTGTAGATAACCATAACGGGACGGGAATGCTTAGCGGGACACCATCGGCGAGCGGCACATTCAGCATCAGCTTTGGCGCCTCGAATGGGGTTGGGTCACCCGCAACGCAGACCTTCACGCTGACCGTGAATCAGGCTCCGGCTATCACCAGCGCGAGCAGCGCGACGTTTGTCGTGGGAACAAGCGGATCGTTCACCGTGACGACGACGGGTTATCCGACGGCCAGCTTGAGTGAGACAGGGACGCTGCCGGCGGGCGTGATGTTCGCGGACAACCACAACGGGACGGGTACGCTGAGCGGGACACCATCGGCGAGCGGCGCATTCAGCATCAGCTTTGGCGCCTCGAATGGGGTTGGGTCACCCGCAACGCAGACCTTCACGCTGACCGTGAATCAGGCTCCGGCTATCACGAGCGCGAGCAGCGCTGCGTTTGTCGTTGGAACGGCTGGTTCGTTTACCGTGACTACTTCGGGTTATCCGACGGCCAGCTTGAGTGAGACAGGGACGCTGCCGGCGGGCGTTACGTTCGCGGACAACCACAACGGGACGGGTACGCTGAGCGGGACACCGACTGCGAGCGGTGCGTTCAACATCAGCTTTGGCGCTTCGAACGGTGTGGGTTCGCCGGCTACGCAGACATTTGCGCTCACGGTGAATCAGGCTCCGGCAATCACGAGTGCGAGCAGCGCGACGTTTGTCGTGGGAACAAGCGGATCGTTTACCGTGACGACGACGGGCTATCCGACGGCCAGCCTCAGCGAGACGGGAACGCTGCCCATCGGTGTTACGTTCGTGGACAACCACAATGGGACTGGTGCGCTCAGCGGCGTCCCGTCTGCGAGCGGGGCATTCAGCATCAGCTTCTCGGCGCAGAACGGGACGGGTTTACCTGCCACGCAGACATTTACCCTCACGGTGAATCAGGCTCCGGCAATCACGAGTGCGAGCAGCGCGACGTTTGTCGTGGGAACAAGCGGAGCGTTCACCGTGACGACGACGGGCTATCCGACGGCCAGCCTGAGCGAAACGGGAACGCTGCCCGGCAATGTTTCGTTCGTAGACAACCACAACGGAACGGGCACGCTCAGCGGGGTCCCATCTGCGAGCGGGGCATTCAGCATCAGCTTCTCGGCGCAAAACGGGACCGGTTCGCCTGCCACGCAGACGTTTACGCTGACGGTAGATCAGGCTCCGGCGATCACGAGCGCGAACAACGCTACGTTCACCGTGGGAACAGCCGGATCATTCACGGTGACGACGACGGGTTATCCAACTGACAGCTTGAACGAAGCGGGAACGCTGCCAGGCGGATTGAAGTTCGTGGACAATCACAACGGGACGGGCACGCTCAGCGGAACTCCATCTGCGAGCGGGGCGTTCGGCATCAGCTTCACGGCACAGAACGGGACGGGTTCACCTGCCACGCAGACGTTTACGCTGACGGTAAACCAGGCTCCGGCGATTACGAGCGCGAACAACGCTACGTTCACCGCGGGAACAGCTGGGTCGTTTACGGTGACGACGACGGGTTACCCAGTTCCCAGCCTGAGCGAAACGGGAACGCTGCCGGCGGGCGTGACGTTTGTGGACAACCACAATGGCACGGGCAGCCTTAGCGGGTCGGCCAGCGGCAGCGGCGTCTTCAGCATCAGCTTCACGGCGCAGAATGGAACAGGTTCACCAGCGACACAAACGTTTACGTTGACAGTAGACCAGGCTCCAGCGATTACGAGCGCGAGCAGCACTACTTTCGTCGTAAGCAAGGCCAACTCATTCACGATCACCACGGTGGGTTATCCAATGGCCAGCCTCAGCGAAAAGGGCACGTTGCCGAAGGGGTTGACGTTTGTGGACAACAAGAACGGCACGGGGACGCTGAGCGGAACTCCAACGGCCACGGGGGTCTCAACCATCACCTTCATGGCCTCGAATAACGCCAACTCGGCGACGCAGACGTTTACGCTAACGGTGGGCCTGGCTCCGGCCATTGGGAGCGCGAACAAAACTACATTCACGGCGGGCACCTCTGGTTTGTTTACTGTTGCCACATCGGGCTACCCGACTCCGAGCATCACCGAAACTGGAACTCTGCCGAGCGGCTTGACCTTCGTAGACCAGCACAACGGAAATGCCAAGCTCAGTGGGGCGCCGACGGCCAGCGGTGTCTTTAACCTCACCATGGTTGCCACGAATTCAGTTGGTACCGTGACGCAGGCATTCACATTAACGGTGGATCTGGCACCGACCATCACGAGCGCCAATAGCACGACCTTCACGCACGGAAAAGCCGGATCGTTCACCGTTACTACAACCGGTTACCCAACGCCGAGCGTCACCGAAAGTGGCACTCTGCCGAAAGGCGTGAAATTTGTGAACAATGGCAACGGGACCGGCACGCTCAGCGGAACGCCAACGGCTACGGGCACCTTCAGCATCACCTTCACAGCGGCCAATACCGCCTCGTCGGCAACGCAGACGTTTACGCTGACGGTGAATTAAGGCTCCTCAATATTATTGCGTCAGCCGACGCCTGCGGATTGCATAGGGCTGAAAGGGCTAGAATCTGCCGTAGAATATTTTTCTATGGCCATCGCCGAACCTGTGTTCCCAGTTTCTCTTGATCCTGCCTGGATTCGCTCGCAATTCCCTTCACTGGCGCAGACCTTGAACGGTCAGCCAGCGGTATTTCTCGATGGGCCGGGTGGTACACAGGTTCCACGGCGGGTGATCGACGCTATCTCCGATTATCTGGCGCATGACAATGCGAACACCGGGGGGGCCTACCACACCAGCCGGAACACCGACAACATGATCGCGGAGGCGCGCGCCGCGATGGGGGACTTCCTGAATTGCGACGCGGATGAGATCGTTTTCGGCGCAAACATGACATCGCTTACCTACGCGATGAGCCGTGCGATCGGACGCGATCTGGGTCCGGGTGACGAGATCGTATTGACGCTGCTGGATCACGACGCGAATTTCTCACCGTGGAAGGCGCTGGAAGAAAACGGAGTGACGATCCGCGCGGCGAAGTTCAATCCATCTGACTGCACGCTCGATATGGACGACATGGCGCGACAGATCACGAGCCGGACGCGATTGGTCGCCGCCGGCTACGCGTCGAACGCGGTGGGGACGATCAATGATGCGTCCGAAATCGTGCGACTCGCCCGGGAGGCGGGCGCCCTGAGCTACATCGACGCGGTGCATTACGCGCCTCACGGGCTGATTGATGTGCGGGCGCTGGACTGCGATTTCCTGGTGTGTTCGACGTACAAGTTCTTCGGTCCGCATATGGGGGTACTTTATGGTAAACGCGAACAGTTGAAGATGCTTCATCCTTACAAGGTGCGTCCGAACACAAATAACATTCCCAATTGCTGGGAGTCGGGAACGCTGAATCACGAGTGCATCGCGGGAATCAAGGCGTGCGTGGATTACTGGGAGGAGCTGGGAAGGAGAGCGCATCCATTTGCTAAAAGCAGGCGCGACGCGATCGTGGCGGCGCATAAGGCGATTCATGAGCACGAGAGCAGGATGACGGAGAGGATGATCGCGGGATTGTTCGCGATTCCGGGGCTGAAGCTGTATGGCATCAGCGATCCGGGGCGGTTTGAGCAACGCTGCGCAACGTTTGTGGTGCGAATCGAAGGGCACACGCCGCTGGAGTTGGCGACGAAGTTGGGCGAACGCGGCTTCTTCACGTGGGACGGAAATTACTACGCGTTGAACGTGAGCGAGCAACTGGACGTGGAGCGGCTGGGCGGGTTTCTGCGGATTGGGCTCGTACACTACAACACAATGGACGAAGTGGAGAGCATGCTCGTCGCGCTTCGGGAAATTGTGGCGTAGGTCCGCTATAGATGGGGGAGCAGGTTGTGGTGCTGGCAGAGAACGCTAACGCTGATGCCCCCGTCCACGGATGGATTCTCTACGATGGGGAATGCGGGTTCTGCTCGCGCTGGGTCAATTTCTGGGCCAAGACACTTCACAGGCGTGGGTTCGAGCCCGCGGCGCTGCAAGAACCTTGGGTCGCCCAGAGGTTGCAGACGCCGCTGGACTCGCTGCTCGCCGACATTCGGCTGCTGACGGCCGATGACCGGCTCATTTCCGGCGCTGACGTTTATCTTTATGTGATGCGGCGGATCTGGTGGGCCTGGCCGGTGTATGCAGTCTTCAGTTTGCCGGGACTTAACGGGCTGATGCAGGCGGGCTATCGGTGGTTTGCGCGCAACCGGTATTGCATTTCGCACTCCTGCAGACTGCGCCCGCAGTGAGGTTGAGGCTTTGGTTCCCTCTCCTCGCTGGAGTCGAATGCGCTGCGGCTCGCGATTTTGGCCTGTTTCGGGATGGCAGAGGCGTCGAAAGCTAGAGTTTATGCTGTTTTTTGGGGGTATCTATCTTGGAAACCGCATAAAATCTGCACAAATCGCTACTTTTCCACAGCGCAGTGAGTTAAGATGCGCTCGAACCAATCATTTAGTCGCTTCTGAAGGAGGAATTCATGGCTTCTGGTATGACCAAAACTCAGCTGACACGTCATCTGGCCGAGAAACTCGGCTCCAACAACAAGACCGCGGCAACGTTTCTTGAGCACCTCGCGGACACCGCAATTAAAGAGACCAAGAAGAACGGCGTATTCGTTGTGCCCGGACTGGGCCGCCTGGTGAAGGCGCACCGCAAAGCGCGCATGGGACGCAATCCGCAGACCGGCGAACCGATCCAGATCAAGGCAAAGACGGTCGTGAAGTTCCGCGTGGCCAAGGCCGCGAAAGACGCGATCGCGCCGAAGAAGTAGTACAGACATTCATTTTTTGAGAATTGCGAGGGCCGGCGAAAGTTGCCGGTCCTTTGCTATTGGACTCGCGAGTTCGAGCCGAGAATTCAGTTTCGAGTTTCGAGCCACGAGCCTCGATCGAAAGACCCCGCCTTGGTGAAACTCCCTTGGCTACACGGCAATTTTTAACTCGATCAGTTCTGCTTTGATATTCCCTTTCTCGATGCGTATCACTCCGACGCTTATCGGCAAATTAAATCTCCGAGGACCTGCGCTGCCGGGATTGAAATACAGGACACCCTTCCTCATTTCGATCTTCGCTTGATGACTGTGGCCGAAGATGACCGCGTGGATTCCAGCGGCTTCGGGCTTCAAGTCCAGTTTGGCGAGATCGTGGAGCATGTAGATCGAGATGCCGTCGATCTCTACGATTTCGGTTTCAGGCAGGGCTCGCGCCCACTGCGTGTCAACGTTGCCGCGAATCGCAGTGACGGGTGCGATCTTCGCGAGGGTGTCGAGGATTTCAGGATTTCCTACATCTCCCGCGTGCAGGATGCGATCGGCTCCGCGCAGAGCTTCGACGGCTTCTTTTCGAAGCAGGCCGTGCGTGTCGGAGATTACGCCAACGATCATGGGGGTAGAATCTTATTTCACCACAGAGTGACAGAGACACGGAGAAAACCAAGACATTTTGTCCGTGCCTTTTTTATCCGCAATCCTTTATTCGTTGCTTATAGATTTCATAGTGGGTGTGAATTTGGCATCTGGCCTGACCACCGAGTTTCGTGACATCTGCTCTTTTACCCGATCACGCTGGCGACGGCCCATATTTCATATACTGCTGGTGTGTCCCCTGATGCAGATCTGCTGGTTCCGCTGCGACGTTATTGGGGATACGACTCCTTTCGCCCCAAGCAGGAGAATGTCATCCGCAGCCTGCTGGGAGCGCACGACACTTGCGCGGTGATGCCTACGGGGGGCGGAAAGTCGCTGTGCTACCAGCTTCCCGCGGTTGTGTCCGGTAAAACAGCCGTGGTGGTTTCTCCGTTAATTGCGCTGATGCAGGATCAGGCGGCACAACTGGCGCAGATGGGGATTTCCGCGGCGGCGCTGAACAGCTTTCAGAATTCGTCGGAACGAAGCATGGTGATGGCGAAGGCGCGTAAGGGCGAGTATCGGCTGCTTTATCTCTCGCCTGAGCGCCTGGCCGCCGAAAGCACATTCGAATGGCTGGCGAATGTGCCGGTCGGATTTTTTGCGGTCGACGAAGCGCATTGTATTTCGGAGTGGGGACACGAGTTTCGTCCGGACTACCGGCAGCTCAGCCGATTGCGCACGCAGTTCCCGGCGCTTCCGATCGCGGCGTTCACGGCGAGCGCGACGCGGCAGGTGCGGCACGACATTTTGAAGCAGCTGCACATGCGCGATCCCCATCTTTATATCGCGAGCTTCCACCGCGAGAACCTGAGCTACATCGTGCAGGAGTGCGAAGGGCGGACCCAAATGGAATTGCTGGCTCGCGCCTTGCGTCACTACGCGGGCGAGAGCGTGATCGTTTATTCGCCGACGATCCGCCGAGTCGAGGAGACGGTCGAATACCTGGAGGAGAGCGGGATTGGGGCGATTCCTTATCACGCGAAGATGGAAGCTTCCATGCGGCGGCAGAATCAGGAACGGTGGATGTCGGACGAAGTGCGGGTGCTGGTGGGCACGGTCGCGTTCGGACTCGGCATCAACAAGCCCGCGGTGCGCGCGGTCATTCATTTGTCGCTGCCGCAATCGATCGAGCAGTATTACCAAGAGGCGGGCCGCGCCGGACGCGACGGACGTCCAGCGGACTGCGTGCTGCTCTGGCAGAAGCGGGATCACATTCTGCTGGAATACTTCATCAATAAAATTGCGGACGAAGCGGAGCGCGAGCGGGCATCCAGCCGGAAGCGTGTCATCAGCCGCTTCGCGGATTCTAACGGTTGCCGTCACCGGCAAATCTGCCTGCACTTCGGAGAAACGCCGAAATGGGAGCGCTGCGAGACTTGTGACAATTGCGGCACCAAGCCTAACTGGCTCCGTGAGAAGGCGGTCAGGCCGGCAGCGGTCCTGGTGTCGCGGCCGAGGAAGCGCGCTCCCATCGAGGTTGAGGACGACTTTCTGCCTGCGGTGCGAACACGCTCTCTGCCTGCGCATGACGATGATCCGCTGCTGGCCGACTATCTCCGCGAGTGGCGGCGCGGCATCGCGCGGGAGAACGACATTCCGGCTTACATCGTGCTACACGACAGCACGCTCGAGGAGCTGTGCCGGAGGCGTCCCAATACACTTCCCGAACTGTTAAAGGTCCCCGGGATCGGCGAGCGCAAGGCCGATGTTTACGGACCGGAACTGCTGCAGGCAATACGAAATTTCTCCGGCGGGGCGCGCGCCGCGAGTGAACCTTCCCGGCAGCCGACGCCAGCGGCACAAACCCTGGATCTTCTGCGCGAGGGCCGGGGCTTCGAAGAGATTGCTCGCATTCGCGCGCGGCAGCTTTCCACTATCGTCTGCACGGTGGCCAACCTGGTTGAAACCAGACAAATCGAGTTGGATCCGAAATGGATTTCGCCCGATGCCCAGCCGTTGATCGAGGCGGCTTGCCTGACGAAGGGAGTCGAGCGGCTGCGAGACATAAAGGATGCCGTGCCACCCTATGTCAGCTTTAATGACATACGGCTGGTGGTGGCGAGTTTGCGCGCGCAGGGGCGGGTGCGGGCGGAAATCGCCTGATTTCTGTCGAGATACCCGATTTTCGAGTCGATTGGAAGCAGTTGCCGCATCCTTCGAAGGGCATTGGTCAGCACTTCCCCAAGCACATTCGCCGTGAGCTCTAATCTCGCTCTAATCTCACCTTTTGGTTTAATCCATAAGCATTAGTCCTGAGATGAGTAGGTGCTTCCGACTAGACTGCCGGAGCCATTCCCGAAAGCCGTTTAGGCCGTTAGGCTACTTCGGAGCAGATCTCAAAGAGACTGCTCTGCGCGCCATCCCCCGAATCAGCCTGGTGCGTTTCAATGTTGCCAAGGGATAAATCATGCGCAGCTCACAATGGTTCAGCTTCGTCTTCTCGTGCTTACTCGCCGGACTGGTCAGCGGATTGATGCTGGCCCAGTCGAGTTCTTCTCCTGCCGTGCACGCGAAGGACCGGGGTGCCGTTATCGGATCCCATTCCAGACGCGGGACCGGCATAACCACGGTCAGAGGCGGTGAGCCCGGGCCAAGAGGATCGCAAGCGGCCGGGCTGAATTTTGCGCCCGCGGTGGTCTACGCCGGAGGAGGATCCGGATTTGAGTCGGTTGCAATGGGGGATGTTAACGGCGATGGCAAGCTGGACATGATCGTTGCGAACTATTGCGACGAGGTCAGCAACTGCACCTGCACGCCCCAGACATGCGATTACGGTTCGGTTGGAGTACTGCTCGGCAACGGCGATGGCACATTTCAGCCGGCAGTGACCTATCTCTCGGGTGGTTACTATAGCCAAGCGGTAGCGGTGGCGGATGTGAACGGAGACGGCAAACTCGACATTCTGGTCGTGAACGATTGCACGAGCAACATCAATTGCGCATACACGATTGGCGACGGATCGGTGGCGGTACTGCTGGGCAACGGGGATGGAACGTTCCAGCCGGCGGTGGCCTATGACACGGGCGGGCAGTTTCCAAATCAGGTGCTGATCGCGGATATGAACAACGACGGGAAGCCCGATCTGATTGTGAGCAACTTCTCGGGCGGGACGAACGGGTTCGGAGAGGTAGGCATCCTGTTGGGAAACGGCGATGGCACGTTTCAACCGGCAGTTATTTACAACTCTGCATACTCGTACAATCTCGCCCAGGTTGCGATCGCTGACATCAACGGAGACGGAAATCTTGACCTTCTGGTGGCGAACGAGTGCACGGACCTGACTTGCGCGAGCGGCGATGTGGGAGTGCTGCTGGGCAACGGGGATGGTACGTTCCGGCCAGGGGTAGCGTGGCCTTCGGGCGGGTACTACACACATGCGATCGCCGTCACAGACATGAACGGCGACGGCAAGCTGGATCTGGTGGTGGCCAACAGCTGCATGGCGAGCAGCAACTGTTCCAGCAATGGGACGGTGGCCGTGATATTAGGAAACGGAGATGGAAGTCTGCAGGCTCCGGTGACGTATCCGGCAGGGGCGTATGAACCGCTGGCGCTGGTGCTGGGGGATTTCAATACCGATGGCAAGACCGATGTTGCGCTGGTCAGCCAGTCGGTAACGGGGAGCAATACCGCGGGCGTAGTGGGAGTACTGCTGGGCAACGGCGATGGGACGCTGCAGCCGGCATTGAATTTTAATCCCGGTGGAAGCGGATCGATCGCGCTGGCGGCGGCGGATGTGAACAAGGATGGCAAGCCTGATCTTATGGTCGTAACGAGCGCCGGAGTAGGCGTGCTTCTCAATACCAGCACCAAGGCGACCACGACGAAGGTGGCCTCTTCGAATAATCCTTCGAGCCTGGGCCAAGCAGTTACGTTCAAGGCCACCGTTACGCCGCAGGGGAATGGCACGCCGACAGGGACGGTCAGCTTCCTTGATGGATCGGCGAGTATTGGGAACTCACCTGTGAGCGGCGGCGTGGCGACACTGACCACATCCTCGCTTGCGCTGGGCGCTCACAGCATAACGGCAACCTACAACGGAGACTCCAACTGGGCGGCGAGTACTTCGGCTGCGTTGAGCCAGTCCGTGCAAGGAGCGGTGGTAGGACTCTCTACAACGAACTTGAACTTCGGAAACCAGACAGTCGGGATCGCCAGCGCGGCTCAAAACGTGGTGGTGACGAACCAGGGCAATATTGCGTTGAAGATCACGTCGATTCAAATTACCGGGACCAACAAGGGGGACTTTAGCCAGACCAATGGCTGTGGAAGTCCGGTCGCGCCGAGCGGGACGTGCACCATCAGCGTGACCTTCAAACCCACGGCCAGCGGTCCAGCGAGCGCCGGAATCGCGATCGCCGACAATGCCGGGAACAGCCCGCAAGGGGTTACTCTGACGGGCATCGGGGGCCATCCAGTTGGAATGGTGACACCCTCGTCACTCGCCTTTGGAGATGAGACGGAGGGCACGATCAGCAGCACTCCGCAAAAAGTCTCGTTGTCTAACACTGGCGATTACCAGATGACGATCACGAGCGTAACCACGAGCACGAATTTCAACGTCTGGTCCAATCAATGCACGGCACCCGTGCAGCCGGGCGCGTCCTGCGATGTATATGTGGTATTCGCGCCCGTGCAACTGGGGGCTTTGTCGGGAACGCTGACGTTCACAGACAGCGCCGCGAACAACCCGCAGACTGCGCAATTGAGCGGTATCGGGCAAAGTCCGACGACCACGATGCTGACCGCAACTCCGAAGACTGCGGTTCTTGGTCAGCCGGTTACGCTCACGGCCACTGTCGTCCCTGAGTACAGCGGAACCCCAAGCGGAACCGTGACCTTCTATGACGGGACGTCGGCGCTAGGGACGGTTGGCGTCAACCTGGGGACGGCGCAACTGGTGTTGCCAACCTTGTACGGCGGATCTCATTCTTTGACCGCCTCCTATAGCGGAGATGCGGTGTTCCTAACCAGTGTCTCGGCGGCGGTAATCCGAGTGGTGGCGCAGGTAATACCCACGGCGACGGTGGCATCCAACTTGAATCCTTCAACGGTGAGTCAGGCAGTAACGTTCACCGCGACAGTGGCAGGGATCAAGAGCATCGTGCCGACCGGCACTGTGATTTTCAAACAAGGTGTGGACGTTCTCGGCACGGTGGCGATCGTGAATGGACAGGCCAGCTTCACGTATACATTTACGAAAGCCGGGACCGCTGCCATTACCGCGAGTTATTCGGGCGATCAAAATTACAAGGCCGTGAACGCGAAGCTCAAACAACTCGTGCAGTGATAAGGCGGGCGCGCAGGGAGTAGGCTCCGCGTCGGGGTACCAACGGAGGATGAAGCTCCCGGTCGGCAGCGGCCGGGCGCTTTTCTGCGTCTTGATCGTAACCGCAATTTTTTCAGATATATGAGCGACTGCCTTGGGTCCGTATAGGGCCTGAGAAGGCTGCTGACAGGCTGTTTTCAAAAGCGCCCGGCCACCTCATCGGCGCGGGAATCCAACAATTCCTCCCGCTCCAACTCGCTTCACATTCCATTTTTGCATCTTAGGGTAGCCATCCAGACTGGGTAGGATATGCAACAAAGAGCTGGAGGATACGTTTCCAACTTTCGGGAGACTTGAATCGATGATGCGAAAAGCACGGCGGCTGGTGTTATTCCTCGCCGTTTCAGCAGGGGTTTGCCTTGGGCAATCGCTCAGCGATCCTTTATCACAGGGTTCGACGGCGCTGGGGACAGGCACGGATTGCTCCGACCCGACAAACGCGGGGAGCGCGCAGTGCGTGGCACAAGCGCAGCGGTCAAGCGGCGGCCAAGGGGGCGATCCCTCCTCGTCCATCCACACACCGGTGCTGACCGCACCTGGACCAACCCAGGATCAGTACGCGCCGGCCAAGCCCCCCTTGAACCCTTCGCAATTAGGGCAGTTGCAACTGGCGGTTCGGGCGGAAACCGAATTTGAACAGATGGTGGCGGACTCGGTTGGACATGCGCTGCCACTGTTCGGACAATCGCTCTTTCTGCAGGCGCCCAGCACATTTTCCCCCGTCGACTGGATGCAGGTTCCCAGTGATTACATCATTGGGCCGGGCGATGAACTGCAGATTAGAGTCTGGGGGCAGGTGGAGGCTAATCTGCGGGTGGTGGTGGATCGTGCGGGCCAAATTTTTATTCCGCAAGTCGGAGAGGTCGCCGTGGCTGGTCTTCACTATGGAGACCTTGAACAGCACCTGAAACATGAAATTTCCAAGTCATTCAAGAATTTTAATGTAACGGCAAATATTGGCCGGCTGCGGTCTATCCAGATAATTGTGGTGGGCGAAGCGAGGTATCCGGGGACCTACACCATCAGTTCACTAAGCACGCTGGTGAATGCAATTTTCGCTTCCGGGGGGCCTGCTCCACAGGGATCATTGCGAGATATCCAGGTGCGACGCGACGGCGCGACCATCACACATTTCGATTTCTATGACTTGCTCATCCAGGGCGATAAATCAAGAGATGTGCGGCTACAGCCCGGCGATATTTTGTACATACCGCACGTCGGACCGCTGGTCGCGATCTCGGGATCGGTGAATGCGCCCGCTATCTACGAAATGAAGGGTAACTCCACCCTGAACGACTTGATCGAAATCGCCGGAGATTTGAGTACGGTCGCTGACACTAACAAAATCACGATTGACCGCTTCGTCGATCACGAGGCACGCCGGACACTGGAATTTCCTTACGATGCAACGTCGCGCGCGTTGCGGTTACAGGATGGCGACATCGTGCGCGTGTTTTCGATTGTTCCGCGGTTCGAAGACACGGTAACGCTGCGTGGGAATGTGGCGAATCCCGGACGCTATCCCTGGAAGCCGGGGATGAGAGTGCGCGATTTAATCCCGAATGCGCAAGCACTGCTCACGCGACGCTACTGGCGCAATCGCGCCGCAATCGTTAATGGACGCGCGACAGAGTACCCGGTGGGCAGCGAAAGCTCCCAGAACTCGGATGCGGGGCCGACCGCACCGCAGGGCAATGGCGCGGTTGGCGGTTCCGGTACAACGAACGCCCCCACTTCAACCGGCGGTTACTCCAGGCAAGATTTACCCGATGGCACGGGCTCTTCCGATGCGACCGATGCGTTGTATGCGCAGAGTCAGCAAAACACCTCTGCGGCCGAGCAAGCGAGATCCAGCGATCACCCAAGCCTGGCCACAAGACAGACGACGACGGACAATGCGGGTGGAAACACCGTCAAGGATGTGGCGGAAGATGTGCGGCGCTATGCGCCACAGATCAACTGGGACTATGCCATTATTCAGCGGGTCAATCCGGAGGACCTTTCGTCGAGATTGATCTGGATGAGCCCACGAAAGGCAATCATCGAGAAGGACGAAGCGAGCAATCTGGAGCTGCAACCGGGCGACATCGTCACGATTTTTTCGCAGCGGGACATCAGCGTGCCGCAGGCCGACCGCGCTCAGTATGTGATCGTCGAGGGCGAAGTAATGCGGCCGGGCGTCTACAAACTGGAGACGAATGAGACACTGCGGTCCGTGCTGCAACGCGCCGGGGGTCTAACTCCGAATGCGTACGTTTATGGATCGCAGTTGACACGCGAATCAGCACGGATCGATCAGCAAAAAAGCCTGGAGGAACTTGCCAACACAATGGAGGTTCAAATCCGGCAATCGGCAGTGTCAGCGGCGGCTTCCGCGCAACCGGGGGACTTGCCGCAAATGCTGGCGGCACAGCAGGCGATCATCACGCAACTTCGTAACACGCGGGCCAGCGGACGAGTCGCGCTTTCGGTCAAGCCCAAGGACAAAAGCGTCACCGATTTTCCGGACATGGTGATGGAAGATAACGACCGGCTCGAAATCCCTCACACTCCATCCACAGTTTCAGTGGTCGGCGATGTGTATAACCCGGGATCGTTTCTCTTCGAACCTCACAACAACGCGGGGGAATATCTGGAGATCGCGGGCAAAGGGAAACCACAATCGGATCTGCACCATGCATTCGTCTTAAGAGCGAACGGGATCGTGGTCGCGGCCAACAATGTGAACGGGGTGTTCACGGGATCGAAGTTCAATCGCATCCATTTATACCCCGGCGACCAGATCGTTGTACCGTACAAACTCCCAACCGGAGCCTTTGTCCGGGGCCTGCGCGACTGGACACAGATTTCCTCACAACTGGCCCTGACGGCGGCAGCCCTCGCGGTTGTTCACTAGGAAAACGCGCGGCCACCTCATGATGCAAAGGCGCCGTGCGGGAATGCCGTGGGAATGATTGGCTTGGTGAAGAAGATTTTTATTAACGGCAAGTTCTTCTGCCAGCGAGTCACCGGCACACAACGCTACGCGCGTGAATTGCTCCATGCATTCGATAGCTTGGTCGGACAAGAAGAGAACAAGGACATCGCGATTCAGGTTCTCGTTCCAAGGGGAGCGGAATCCATACCACGGTACGCCAACCTTGAGGTACGCAGTGTGGGATGGATGCGGGGAACGAAGTGGGAACAGTTGGAACTACCGTGGTACTGTCGCGGACACATCCTACTCACGCTCAGTGGTGGCGCTCCAATCGTTCATTCCCGGAACGTGGTCACGATCCACGATGCAGCAGTCGCGGCTGTACCTAACGGATATTCCTTTCTGTATCGCGTCTGGCACCGGAGCATCTGCCGGTGGATGGCTCAAACGGCAAAGCGCATCTTTACAGACTCGCATTTCTCGAAATCCGAAATCGTGCGATGGTACGGTGCAGCGGCCGATAAGGTTTCAGTGTGCTATCTGGGAAGCGACCACTTTTCACGCCTACAAGCGGACGCTTCCGCACCGGCACGGTTTGGCATTTCCGGAAAGTACATCCTCGCGGTGAGTTCCTATAACCCTAACAAGAACTTCCATCGTGTGGTTGATGCATTTCACATCCTCGACAAGAAAGATATCCAGTTGGTGATCATTGGAGGCAATGACAACAGAATCTATCGCGACATCGCCGCATTGCCCCCGGACGTGCGGTCGCTGGGATACGTGAGCGATGCTGAGCTGAAGGCTCTCTACGAATACGCCGCGTGTTTCGTATTTGCATCCCTCTACGAAGGCTTTGGACTACCACCGCTGGAAGCGATGGCTAGCGGCTGTCCGATAGTAGTTTCGCGCACAGCATCATTGCCTGAGTTGTTTCATGGAGCGGCCCTCTTCTGCGATCCCTACGATTCCAAGGACATCGCCGCCGCGATCCGAAGTGCCCTCCAGCGCCCGCTGCTATCGGGCGAGGAGTCGAAAGCCTTCGCGGCGCGGTATCGGTGGAACACCTGTGCACACGAGATATTGGAAGCCATCAGACGCTTATAACAGGCGATCCTGGCCCGCATTCGCTCTGCTTGAGCGATGAATCTTTCCGGCACAGCACAGTAAGGGCAAACACAATTCCGAATGAACTGAAGACGATATTGAAAATGCCGGCACACGCGAGTGTTGCCCACAAACTCGCCGCGGCAATAATAAACGGCTGCTGGGTCGACAAGGCTTCCCGGCGAACGTAGAGCCACATCTGAAACATAAGGATGGCTACGAACACGAGTCCAACCAAACCAATGTGCAAAATCAACGCGAGCGGAACATTGTCAATCACCATCGGGAATACGGGAACAATCTTCTTGAGCTGAACGATCCCGAGGCCGAATGACTTTTCAGCGAGCGTCGACTGCGAGATCAGGTCGGAGTAATACGCCCACTGACCAATCCGCTCCATGAGAGAGGAGGCATCTTGTATATTGCTGGTATCTCCGCCCAGAAATGAATACAACCCCGCGACGACCGTTTAAATCCCGAGAGCGCAATAAATAAGAGGATACCATCGCCCGCGAGCAGACTTCTTGCCATAGGTCAGAACCAGTGCGTAGCTGCAGGCGCAAATGAAGACTACATAGCAGAGGCGGGTGAGAGTCGTAAAACATCCAACTGCCGCGATCCCGAGGAGGGCGGCTCCCCTGACCGGAAGCCGCCGAGACAAGGCAACGCCAAGAGCACCGCACAAGGCGCAAAACAAGCCGAAATCCATAGCCGATGTGAACAAGCTGAATGCCCTGACGTCTCCAAAGAAGGTCGGGCTTTGCACTTCAAAGGCTCCGTCAGCGCTTTCGGTATGCAGGAGCGGACTGTCGGTCAGATGCTGCGCAATCGCGACTGCAGCACAAACAACGAAGAGGAACACAATGCATCGTATGATAAAACGCTCGGATATCGTGTCGCGAAAGGCCAATAGTGCAGGACCGAGCAAGAGCAAGAAGTAATAGCCATTGTAGGAAAGCAGCACGTCACCAAGCGACATGGAGCGCGCCCAGGAGAGATAAGCAATGTCAGCAACCAAGTAGCAGATGCAAAGAGCCCAAGCCAGCAACGGAAGTCTGGTTAGTCGAATGGCCGGATGCATTAGAGAACCGAGAGCCACCGTTGCAAGCAATATCACTTTCATCACGGCGTTACCGACCAAGATCCGGTCGAAGAAGTAAAGTTGTAATTGCGGGAGCGCAGCATCCACAAGCAACAAGAGGCAGAGGACGAGTATGAAGAATGCCAGCAGCCAGTATACCGAGAGGTTAAATAGATCTTTCATTGTTCTGTTTGTCAGGCCATCCCATCGCCGCGCAGCATCACGATCACCTTATCGCAGGAACGACTGGAAGGCTTCGACAATAGTCTCGAACTCCTGCCCACACACTTTTGCAGCGCGTAAACTCCAACCGCGATATGCGCCGACCGAAACGCGCAACCAGGAACAGGAACGAGGCCAGATGAGGCGCCGGAGAGTGCAGGCGCAGCACGCGCAATGCTGAAGCGGTGGAGTAACGGTCCATGACGACTTTGTTGCCTCCGATGCTGGCATTTACTTTATGAAGAACATGAGACGCGGAGGCGGCGGCAAGCCGCCAACCTCGCTTACGCAGACGCAGACAAAATTCGGTTTCCTCCCAGTACAGGAAGAAGCCCTGGTCCAGCAAACCCACGTCGTCCAGCGCGGCGCGGGAGAGCAGCAAGCTTGCACCGTAGAGGGCATGGAACCAATCATCGTCCCGAGGTTCCGAAGTATTGACCGCCGTTCCTATCCACAGATTGACGCGCGTGCCGGCCCACACCTGGACCGTTGCGGGAGCCTCCGCGTAATAACAGATGGAAGCTACGGCCCCGATGCGGGAGTCGGTGAGGGCCTTCGCGACCAGCGCGGAGAGCGCCTCTGGCGCGGGCTGGGTATCGTTATTCAACAGCCACACGTAGTCGGCACCATGGACAAGCGCGTGGCGTATACCGATGTTATTGCCACCCGCAAAACCCAGATTTTCACGGCTCTGAAGCAGCAGAATGTGGCGGTGCGCAGTCCGTATTCGGGCGACGGAATCGTCGGTTGAACCATTGTCCACGACTATCACACTGAAGGAGGAGTATGTACAGTGCTGGAGTGCGTCGAGGCAATCGACGGTATCTTGCCAGCCATTCCAATTCAGGATGATACAGGCTATATGCGGGACTAACCCCGATGGGGGGGCAGCTTGCTGGTAGAACTTTTGCCGGGTATCAGCTTTTTGATGGCGCTCGTTGCTAGGATAATCTTGCACAGGCCTTCCCGCCTTCCCATCTTCCCGATCAGACCATCCCAGGTTCCGAGCAGGAAATTGCGGAACTTTCGCGCACGATCCTGCTCTCCCACAAAACACTTGATGGTCTCGCGCGAGTAGTCGTACATGGACTTCGCCATCCAACGAGGAAAGATAGGACAATATTTGCGGTAAAGGACGAGCCGATTGCGCGCGATGTAATAGCGCCGAACGGCATCGTGATTCGTGGGCCGAAAGTCGAATCGGAGAAAACCGACGTTGCGGCTGGCATGTCCTGCGGCATGCAGCAGCACAGCCTGTTTTGAATCAGCGATCAAATAACCGGCGGCGCGGATGCGCAAGCAGTACTCAAGATCAACGCAATCGATGAAGTACTCGGAGGCGAACCATCCGATTCTGTCGAATATCCATGCGGGCAACAATGATCCGGAGGTCATGGAGACGACGGGGGCGCCGTCTTTCATACGCCGAACGCGCGGCTCGAGCCCACTGTTGGGATCTACATACCTGGGGTGAATCGACGCCACCCGTTCGCGGTCGGGATGGGATTCCCACGCGGCAAACATGTGCTCCACGAAGCCCCCGGTAATCGTGCTGTCCTGATCGAAGAGAATCACCCATGGATAACCCTGGCTTGTGGCCCAGCGAACACCCTGATTCAGGGCTTCGGCGATGCCGCGATTCTCGCTGTTCTCGATCAATTCGTATCCCCCGTTGTTGCTTGCCATTCGCAGAGGATTGAGTTCGTCGGCACTCGAACCGTTGTCCACGACGACCAGTTTCCGCACCTGCTCACGGACCTTCGCTATGTTTGTCAGGGCCGGGGTGCCGGGATGATATGTCACTATCACGGCACATACAGATTTATCCGTCACGCGCCCGCTCCTTATGCCAGCATGGACCACTTCGCATTCATACCCATCATGCGACTAGACTCGCGATGAGTGCGCCAATGCAGAATCAGCGCGCGATTTCAGCGGCCGAGATTGGGAATGCCCCTGGCTCGTTCGCTGTTGCAATACTCGTTCCAAGCGATCGACCGATGAGTCAAGCGCCCACTTTGTCCGCACCACTCCGAGGGCCTGCCGACTCAACCTTTGGTGAAGTTGCGCATCAACGACCAATCGCTCAATCGCATCGGCCATGCTTTGGGGATCGTGCTCGACGAGAAGTCCGTTGACTCCGTCTACAATAGTTTCCCTAACGCCCCCTTCCGCGACCGCGATAACTGGGAGACCACAGGCATTGGCTTCGAGAGGAGCATATCCAAATGGCTCCAAGCGCGGGGCATACAGCATTACGTGCGCGCGATTAAGGAGATCAATGAGTTCGCTATCTTCCGCGCGATATTTCAGTTCGATATGCACGCCGGTCTGAGCAGCCAAGGTGAATAATCGTTTCAGGTAGGTTTCGTCCACCATGTTGGCAATCAGGACCAACTTTGGACAACGAATGCGGGCTACCTTGGCGAGCGATGCGATGAGAAACTCTATGTTTTTCGGCGGCAACAAGGCTGCCAGGCACACCGCGAACGTATCCCGCGGATGGTTGTGATTAACGAATCTATTCGGATCAATTCCCAAATAGCACACTTTTGAGTCAACTCCTAGAGATCTGAGAAGGCTCTCGCGAGAAAAGAGCGAATTCACCAAGATCTGATCGAACGCCATCGCATTGGCTCGTTCTTTCCTGGCCAGAACGCGGATGCCGGGGAGTTTTAATCTTCGAACTAAAGATCGTCTCCAGAAACCGGGATCGGAAAGGTCCCGCGCTTCCCAGGATGTTGCTACCCACGGTAATTC
>JBEKOW010000015.1:0-41190 GCA_049521375.1 Terriglobales bacterium | reverse complement strand
CCACCGCTCGTCAGCGTCCATGGAGCCCTGCGCACTTCCCACAGCGCGGCAAATAAAATATTCGGATTTTGCGGATCGAACGCCACGTCGATTGCGCCTGTGTTCTCATCCTTATAAAGGACCTTCTCCCAGGTCTTGCCACCGTCGGTGGTACGAAAAACGCCGCGCTCTGTGTTTGGCCCGTACGGATGCCCGAGCGCGGCCACGAACGCGATGTCCGCGTTGCGCGGATTGATGATCACTCTCCCGATCGCTCGCGAATCCTTCAGGCCGACATTCTTCCACGTCTTTCCTGCATCGACCGACTTCCAGATGCCGTCGCCCTGCGCGATGTTTCCCCGCAGGCAGCCTTCGCCCGTTCCCACATAGACCACGTTCGGATCGGACACCGCAACCGCGATGCTGCCAATCGATGGCGATCCATCGTGATCAAAAATGGGAGACCATGTATTCGCCCCGTCCGTCGATTTCCAGACGCCGCCGCCGGTCGCGCCAAAATAATAGGTTGTCGCGTCGCCCGGAATGCCAGTCGCGGTGATCGACCGGCCCCCGCGGTATGGGCCAATCGAGCGATATTTCATTCCCCGAAACAGCGGGTCGCCTTCTTCCTTGGCGTCCTGCTCATCTCTCGCCGCTTCCTCGGTCGCAACGGGAGTTTCCTTTTGCGCCGAATCCAGCTTACGGTTCCGCTCTTTCTGCTGCGAAACAGCGAGCCCGGTGAACAGTGTGATGAACAGCGCGAGTACCGCGATTCGAAAGTGGAGTCGTTGGTTCATGAGATTGTGGTCCCCGAAAAGAACATTCTTGGTTCGGAACATGGTAATGCCGCAACTGTAAAACACACAAACCCGGGGCGCTGTCATCAGGCACCAGATCTCTTGCTGTCGCAGGATCGCGGCGTGCTTACAGCACTTGCTCATAAGATCCAGCCGGCTGGCAATGTACCCGCATAGTCAATAACCACAATGCGGAAACGTTGGCTGATTTGCGCCATTCCCGCCTAGAATGTTTCAAACATTTGTTCCACTATTTGTTCGAAACACATTGGCTTCGAAATGAAACGAGAGTTTACAAGTAACGACGTGATCGCACTCACGGGCATCAGCGCGCGTCAGTTGCAATGGTGGGACGAGCGCGGGCTTGTGAAGCCCGGCCGCCAGGGCCATCGCCGCATCTATAACTGGGACCAACTGGTGACAGCCGCAGTCATCTGCCAACTCCGCCGCCGCGGATTTTCACTGCAGGGCATGCGGAAGGTGATCACGTTTCTCGGACGTGAGTTCGGAACCACGCTGGCAGCCACTGTGCGCGCCGCCTCCGAGTATCACCTGCTCACCGACGGGACCCGTCTCTACCTCCGCACGTCGGCCAAACAGGTGGTGGACCTGTTAAAGAATTCTTCGCAGCCGATGTTCGATATATGCCTGAGCGATGAAGTCCGGCGGGTCAGAGGAGAAATTGCCCGCGGACAGATTCTATCCGGCAAAAAAAACGCGGCTTCAGAAAACGCCCGGCCCGTCCGCCGGGCTCGTCAAGCATGAAGGGATACCGGGAGGCATGATGATCGGTGAATTGAGCATTATCAATGAGTGGATTCCCGAGCAAATGGAACCGGGCACCGTCTTCGTCCTGGAAAATGCGGGCGAGGTCGGAGAGAAAGAAGATCCCTACTGGGCCGTGCTCTCCTGCCCGTCATGCGGCACCCTAGGCTTGATCACGCGCAAGCAAATGGCTGGCCTGCTGCCCACCATCTGCGGTTCCTCTCAATGTTCAGCCCAATTCTTCATTAAGGATGAAGTGATCACTCCGCGAAAACCCTTCTAACGTTAGTCGGCTCTTCGTAGATGTAACATCGCGCTCCGCTAGAGGATTTCGATTCCGACGCCTTTATTGAGACGTTTTTTGGGCCGGCATCCTCACCGGAATCTGCTCCACAATCTCAATATCAAATCCTTCCAGCGCGGCTACTCTACGGGGATGGTTGGTAAGCAACCGGATGCGCTTCAAGTTCAAGTCGGAGAGAATCTGCGCTCCCAGTCCGATCTCGCGCTGTGTCTTGCGCTCACTGTCAGGTAGCGTGGGCAGGCTTCGTTCGCGGTGAAAGGTCAGGAACGACTGTTCGCCAATCTTCTCCGCTGAAAATCCGCGCGAAGACTGGTGCAGGTAAATCAGGGCTCCGCGATCCTCCGCGGCGATGGTTTCGAGCGCAGCTTCCAGCGTGCGATTGCATTCGCATCCGGTAGCGCCGAAAACATCCCCCAGCAGGCAGTGCGCGTGCATGCGGACCAGCACCGGTCTGGTCGGATCGCTGATATCGCCGCGAATGAGCGCAATGTGCGAATCGCCACCGTCCACTTCACTTTCATAGGCAATTAGCCTGAATTCCCCATGCTTGGTCTCAACCATGGCCTCGCCCACACGATGCACGTAACGCTCGTGCTGCATGCGGTAGCGGATCAACTCGGCCACCGTCAGCATCATCATGTTGTGCGTCCGGCAGAAGTCGATCAGGTCGGGCACCCGCGCCATGGTGCCGTCGTCTTTCATGATTTCGCAGATAATCCCCGCCGGTATCATGCCCGCGAGCCGCGCCAGGTCCACGGACGCTTCCGTCTGCCCGGCGCGGACCAGCACTCCACCCTTACGAGCGCGCAGCGGAAACACGTGCCCCGGCCGCGCCAGATCCGTGGGCCGCGACGCGGGATCAATCGCAACCTGGATGGTGTGGCAACGGTCATACGCTGAAATGCCCGTCGTCACGCCCTCGCGCGCATCAATCGCCTCGCAGAAAGCAGTGCCGTATTGGGAGGTATTTTCAGCCGTCATGTTGCCGATCCGCAGATGGTCCAGGCGTTCTTCCGTCATGGCCAGACAAACCAGCCCGCGCCCGAACTTGGCCATAAAATTGATAGCTTCGGGGCTGACTTTTTCTGCCGCCAGCGTCAGGTCGCCTTCATTCTCGCGATCTTCATCGTCCACGACCACGACCATGCGGCCGGCACGAATTTCTTCAATTGCGGTTTCAACGTCGGTAAAAGGGGAATTGGGAGTCATAAATCCTTCTCTTGCGATCTCGCCGCTAGGCGGCATTCAACTTCCTCCGCTTGACCAGCGCAAGTTCGCTCTCGGCGCCGCGAAATAGGTTCTTCAAGGCTCGCACGACCGCGCGGGTCACGACTGCGATGGCGCCCAGAAACACCACCACGATGGACGCTGCCACCACCGGATGCTGACTTGCGAACCACGTCAGGAAAATGGCCAGGGTATCTTCTCCCGCGCTCAACGCGAAATTCGAAACCGGCTCCGGAGAAGGTGTCACGGCCACCCGCGCTGCCATCTTCCCGCCATGGGCCGCAAGCGCAATCGCGCCGCCTGCCAGCGTCGCCAGCAATTGCTTTTCAGGTGATAGCTGAGCCGTCGCCCCGAAGGCGATCAGCGCGGCCACCGGAATCCGAACAAAAGTGTGCAGGGCATTCCACAGCAAATCAAATGCCGGAATCTTGTCGGCAAAAAATTCAATGCCAAATAATACGCCCGAGGCTGCGATCACCCACCAGTTCGAAATAAGGTGCAATCCCGACGGGAGATCGAGCACCCCGGCGTGGGCGAGCAATCCCAGAGTCGCAACCGTGGCATATACGTTGAGGCCGGCAGCAAAGCTGACAGCCACGATCAGGCCGACGAGTTCGGTTCCTCTTAGTTGCACGCCCGCAAGCATATTGCAATACCCTGAAACTCAAATAAGAAAGGGTCGCACAAGGCGACCCTTCCGGCAATCAGTACCCCCTCAAAACCTACAGGGTAGATTCGATTTCAAAACCCCAGGCCTCAAGGAGCGGCTCAGGGATGTACTTGGAGTTCTTGTTTCGGCGCGCCCATTCCCTCAGCCGTGTCGACCGCAGATACTGGTCGGGCGACAGCTTGTACTCGTGCACTACCTGTTCGAACTCTGTAATCGTTGGAGTAATCGGCCCGATCGGCTCGGGTTTACCCCAGTTTGGGTTTCCGCGTCGTTTTGCCATGAAAAATATACCCTCGTTTGAGTGAGATGATGACTTCGCCAAATTGCCTTACTCAGTTAGATTCCAGCATTCTCTCAGGGGATTCATCGACACCGAAGGAAATACCGTTTCGCAATCCTAAAAGACAATCCCCTTGGAACGTATGGAAGCTATTGATAATAATAGAATTTACGGCCACTTGTCAACAAGAAAAATGAGCGCGGCGGCAGAATAGCGCTGAACCGCTTTATAAACAGTAGCTTGCGGCCGCTCCTGAAAACCATAGGATTGGGTGAGCAACTTCCATTTTCTGTTACAAACGGCTTTGGTTGGGGACGGCGTCTGCCACGTCCAAGCCTGGAAAGGAATTCAAGCCGCTACACAAGGATCCCTTCGTGCCCGTCCCAGGTGACGGGCGTAATGGCACACGGTCCTTAGCCGTTGACCCAGCCAACTCAGAGACATAGAGTGCGAACAGAGTCCGATTCCGCATTTCATAGCAGACAATGGCTCAGTACGGCCAAGGCTTGCAGAAATTCGCAACTGACTAGACCCAGCCGAAACGGCGCATCCACCGATTTAGAGGGTGCTTTCAAATGGATTTAAAGTCTTTACTGGTAAGTTCCGACGATAGGACGGTTCGCGTTCTGCGTCGTGTCCTCAGCGACCTTGAAATCGGCGTCGATCACTGCGCCGACGCCGAAGATGCCGTTCGCCGCCTTACCCGTCAGCGTTTCGAGGCCATCATCGTCGACTGTTCCGATACTGAGGAATCCAGCAATATTTTGCGCGCTTCCAAGTCCGCTCCTGTCAATAAGCGGGCCCTCTCGATCGTGCTCGTCGAAAATGACGTGGGGCTCAAGGGCGGCTTTGAGATGGGCGCCCATTTCGTCCTTCACAAGCCGTTGGCTGTGGAGCGCGCGAAAGCCAGTTTCCGCGCAGTTCGAGCCCTGATGAAGAGTGAACGCCGTCTGCAGATGCGCGTCCCCGTTCAGGTTCCCGTCGCCTGCATCGGGGCGGGCAAATACAACGCCCGAACCATCGATCTGTGCGAGGGCGGAATGGCGATCCAGTTCCTGGGGCGCGCTTCCAGCGAAAATTCCCTGCGCTTCAGCCTGGCTTTGCCCGGCATGGACGAGAAACTGGAAGTCTGGGGTGAATTGGCATGGGAAGGCGAAGGCGACCGCGCCGGGGTACGCTTTAAGGGGATCACCGAGGAGCAGCGCCACACTCTTCGAACCTGGCTAAACACCCAACTGCCCGACCGCGAACCGGATGACCCGCCCCAGGTCTGCCGCCTCAAAGATGTCAGCCATGGAGGCTGCTATCTCACAACTACCTCTCCATTCCCTAAGTCCACTCGCGTCACCCTTTCCCTGGATAGCCTCAAGGTTGGCGGCGTCGTTCGCGTCGCACACGCGGAGTTCGGCATGGGAATCGAATTTGTCCAGTCCACTCCCGACCAGCATGAGCAGGTCCGCCAACTAATCGAGTCCTTGCACGCCAGTGGCGAATCGGCTGAACTTCAGGTTGCGCCTGACGGACTCGAATCCGGCTCGTCCGATGACCAATCAGTCAGCCATGCACATGGGCGCGCCGGAGACAGCCTGGTCAATCTTTTCCGGCAGCAGTCTAAAGTATCGGTGGAAGTCTTCCTCAAACAGATGCAGCAGCAGCGGCACATGCCGCACTCGCGCTAAGCGTAAGGAACGGGGTTGCCCCGTCGAACCGTCTGCGACCAAGATGAACCTTCCGGGGGACAGTCCAGCTTCATAACAGCTTCTATCAGCCTCGGCATCGGGCGAAAATCAGCGGCCGTTTCCGGCCGCTGAGGGAAATCCGCCGCGATCGCCTTACCCCAGTCTGCATTAGTGACCAATCAGCAAAGCCGTCTGGACCGGCGTAGTCGCCTTTCTTGCCAACTCCATCTCCAGCTTTCCCTGGAGCACTTCCCACCCGACATCCTGCCCCGGCGTCCAGATACTCGCCAGAAAATAGTCATTCCCGTAGTGGCGGAAGATGAAGTGGGCCTGCTCGGGGGCGCTCTTGCCTTGTGTCGGAATTACTATGAAAGTGGCATGGACGCGGTCGTCGTTGCTGCGAATCATTAGCCGGCCATTCGCGACCCGCTGAATCGTGTATTCGCCCGCCGTCAGCCGTTCGTTCTCGACAGCAAAGTTGAATGGAACATTGACTTTCATCGGTCCGGAATGCTGCGCGAATGTCGGCACCGCGGTCGCCAACATCATTACTGCTGCCGCTACCATCATCGTTGCCAGAGCTGCCAGATTCTTTTTCATAAATCCTCCTGTTTGGTCGCGACGCCGCTCGGTTGGTCGCGCTCACAAACGCATTCCACCGCAGGTCAGAAAAAACGGAAATGCTCTGGAGGTGAGACGTCACCCATTCGCGGGTGACCACGCAATCCTATGAAAATGCGGAACTTAAATTGTCAGGTGAACTGTGGGGTAATGCCCGTGCCCTGCGCCTCTCGCGTTTGAAGCGCCGAATCAGCGAGGTGAACAACCGCGCGGAACTTCCATCATTCCCAAACCGTAAAATTCTCTATACGATAGCTCACAAAGTGCGCTCATCCATCTGTTTGGTCGATCCTCTGTGCCGGTAGACGAGACAAAAAACGGCGGTATCGTGCGTTTCTCGATTTTTGAGCTTGACCTGCGTGCCGGCGAACTCCGCAAACACGGCATCCGCATCAAGTTGCAGGACCAGCCCTTGCAGATCCTGGCTTTGCTTTTGGAAAAGCATGGGGAATTGGTCACACGTGACGAACTACGGGAGCGCCTCTGGAAGGCCGATACCTTCGTCGACTTCGACCACAGCCTGAACAGCGCCGTCAAAAAGCTGCGCCAGGCCCTGAACGATGATCCCGACACACCCCGCTTCATCGAGACTCTCCCGCGCCGCGGCTATCGTTTTATCGCCCCGGTTGGCAATGGTGCGACGATTGCCCCCTCGCCCGCACCATCTCCCGAGCCGCTTAATTCGACCGGGATCCCGCTACCCGCCGATTCGTCCCCGAGCCAGTCGGCATTGCCCCCGTCGAGCCCGGCGCCTTCGGCTCAGTTGCATCATTGGAAGCTTTGGGCAGCGGGTGCCTTCGGCTTTGTTTTGGCGTTGGGCTTGGTGGCGTGGTTTGCATTTCGACCGGTACGCCAGGCAAATCTTGCGCCGATCCGGCTGGTTTCCCTCACCACGTATTCCAACGGCTCCTCGAAGCCGTCTTTTTCCCCCGATGGCAACGAGATCGCGTATTCATGGGAGCAGGATAAGCAGGATGGAGTGGACATCTATATCAAGGAGATTGGGACTGAGCGCCCCCTCCAGCTCACCCATGATTTCGGTTACAACTTCTTCCCCGCTTGGTCTCCGGATGGCCGCTATATCGCCTTTTCCCACTACTCGGGCGGTGCGCAGCCCCCGGGAATCTATCTTGTGCCCACTCTGGGCGGACCGCCGCGCAAATTGATCGAGTTGATGCATTCTCAGGGTTGCAAAGCAATTCCGAGCTGGTCTCCGGATGGGAAATTCCTGATTTTCAGCGACAAGTCGTCTTCTTCCGCTCCCTGCACCGTAAATCAACTCAGTCTTGAGGATCTGAAGGTTCGCCGCCTTTCCATGCCCCCGTCTCCCTCCAATGGCGATGGATCGGCGACGTATTCACCTGACGGCAAGACCATCGCTTTTGTTCGCAATACAAAAGACGTTGAGGACATTTACCTCATGCCGTCCGTCGGCGGCGAAGCCCGTCGGCTTACGTTCGACAACCGGTTGCTAATCGGCGTGACGTGGACCGCGGACAGCAAGGAGCTGGTGTTCGCCTCAAACCGCGGAGGAGCGAATTATGGTTTGTGGCGGGTCTCCGCCGACGGTGGCGCTCCGGAACGCGTGCCCGTCGGTTCCGATGGTGCTTTCGGCCCAACCATTAGCTTGAAAGGAAATCGCCTGGCCTATGGTGCGGGGCGATGGAATGAGAACATCTGGCGAATGCCGATCGGCCCAGCTCATCATGGCGGCAAACCTGAAAAATTAATCTCCTCGGCCGACCAGGACGAAGGTCCCCAATACTCGCCAGACGGAAAACACATTGTCTTTCAATCCACCCGGTCGGGCAGTTTTGAGATCTGGCGCGCCGAGGCCGATGGATCCAATCCGGTCCAATTGACGTCTTTTGGCGGACCGCTTACCGGCACAGCGCGCTGGTCACCTGACGGAAGATCAATATGCTTTGATTCCCGTCCCGGGGCGCACCCCAATATCCACATCATCAGCGCCGATGGCGGCCCGGTCCGGCGATTCGTCAATGAAACCTCCGACGATGCCGTCCCCAGCTGGTCGCGCGATGGTCGCTGGATTTACTTCGCATCCAATCGCAGCGGTTCCTGGCAACTGTGGAAGCGAAGCGTCGGTGACGGTCCACCCGTTCAAATTACCGCTAACGGAGGATTTGCTCCCCTCGCATCCCCGGACGGAAAGTCAATCTACTATACGAAGTTCGACGCGCCCGGAGTGTTTCAAGTTCCGGTCAACGGTGGGATTGAAGTAAAGATTCTCGACGAACCTCCCTCCGGCTATTGGGGATACGCAACGGTCGGACCCGACGGGGTGTACTTTGCCGGAGATATCGCCAAGAAGCAGCCGGGTTTTAAGTTCTACGATCCCGCGACTCGAAAGATCACCGTTATCGGCCCATTTGCGAAGTCGCCGTTCGAAGGAACGCCGGCTCTTTCCGTTTCCCCTGATGGTCGTTCCATGCTCTTCCTGCAACTCGATGAAGCGCGCGACAGCCTGATGTTGGCCGAGAACTTCCGCTGAGCCGGTCGAGAAAACATCGTCGGCTCAAATAATCATTTTAGGGCCTAACGCAAAGTGCGCCGGGAAAGCCCGCTCAGTTCAAAAACCTGAAGCCAGCTTTCCCCGGCGCACTCTGTGTCTCGGCAGTGAGAAGCCTCGACGGCTGTGCTTATTCCTCTTTACCAAACTGCTTCAGGTCTTCCGGCCCATCCGTGACCGCGACGGGTTCCTTACCCTGCACTAGCTCCCGGACCTTTTCAACGACGTCCGGATTCGCCAGCGTGGTGATGTCCCCGGTATTCATCCGGTTGGAGATGGAAGCCAGAATGCGCCGCATCAGTTTGCCGGAACGCGTTTTCGGCATATCCGGCACGATATGGATATTTTTGGGCCGGGCAATCTTGCCAATAATGGTTTCGATTGCCTTATTGACCTTGTCGACGATCTCCTGGCTGCCTTGAATTCCCGGCTGCAGCGCAATGTAGACTTCTGGCACGCGACCCTTGACGTCATCCGCCACCGGAACTACCGCGGCCTCAGCCACTTCGGGAACCGTCAAACACGCTGATTCGATTTCCTTGGTGCCCAGCCGATGTCCGGCCACGTTGATGACATCATCGACGCGTCCCAGAATCCGGAAATATCCATCCACCGAAAGCACAGCGCCGTCGGCTGCAAAGTATGGCCAGTCCTGCCAGCGCTTGCTCTTGGGATCCTTGCAATACTTGCGGTAATACTGGTTGACGAAGCGGTCGCGATCTCCCCAGATCGTTTGCATGATGCCGGGCCACGGATTGCGAATGCAGATGTTACCGGCCTTCCCTGCCCCTGCCAGCACCACTTCTCCCATCTCGTCCAGGATCTCCGCGTAGATTCCCGGCATGCCGGGACCTGCGCTGCCGGGCTTCATGGGATCGATGGCCGGCTTGGTGCTGCACAGGAAGCCGCCGGTTTCAGTCTGCCACCAGGTGTCGACGATGACGGCTTCGCGCTTGCCGACCGTCTCGTAATACCAGCGCCAGACTTCGGGTTCGATCGGTTCCCCGACCGAGGTCATGTGCTTGAAGTGGTAGTTGTATTTCGCAGGCTCGTCGTGTCCGGACTTGCGCAACATCCGAATGGCCGTCGGAGAAGTGTGGAAGATGTTGACGTCCAGCCGCTCGGCGATCCGCCATGGCCTGCCCGGATCGGGGTAATTCGGCACGCCTTCATAAAGGACGCTGGTGGCTGCCAAAGCGAGCGGTCCGTAAACAATGTAGGAGTGGCCCGTGATCCAGCCGATGTCGGCCATGCACCAGTACACATCTTCAGGGTGAATATCCTGAATGTATTTCGACGTTCCGGCCACATAGGCCAGATAGCCCCCCGTACGATGCTGGCATCCCTTGGGCTTGCCGGTGCTGCCGCTGGTGTACATGAGGAACAGCGGATGCTCGGCGTCGACCGGCAAAGGCGGCACAATTTCGCCTGAGTAGTTGGGCAGGACTTCGTCGACCCAGAAATCGCGTCCCTTGACGAATGGCGCGGCGGTCGCGCTCTTGCCGGCCTGCCGCCTCCACACCAGAACCTTTTCTACTTTGTGGCCTTCCTTTGCGGATACCTCGAGCGCTATCTCGGCAGACGCCTTGTGGTCGAGCATCTTGCCGCCGCGATAGTAACCGTCCATGGTGATCAGCACGTTGCTGGTCGAGTCGGCGGCGCGCATGCCGCAAGCCTCGCCGCTGAAGCCGCCAAACACAACCGAGTGGATCACTCCCAGCCGCGCGCATGCCAGCATGGTGATTGGCAACTCGGGGACCATGGGCATGTGAATAGTGACGCGATCGCCCGACTTCAGTCCGCAGAAATCGCGCAGCAGCGCCGCAAACTCATTGACCCGCACATAGAGTTCGCGATAGGTCACCGAGACGACCGCGTCGGATTCAGGTTCTGGGACGAAGATCAAAGCCGCTTTGTTCTTGTACTTCGCCAGATGCCGGTCGACGCAGTTGTAGGAGGCATTCAGTTTGCCGCCGACAAACCACTTCCAGAAGGGCGGATCGCTCGTATCGAGCGTGGTGTGCCAGTACTGATCCCAGCTCAGCAGATCGGCATACTCGCGAAAGCATTCCGGAAACTTGTCCTCGCCGAAGCGGTTGAGAACATCGGGATCGGTCAGGTTCGCTTGCCCTACAAACTTCGCAGAAGGATAGTAGTATTCCTCTTCCCGCCAATGCACTGCGATTTGCGCTTCGGTAGTTTCAATAACCTGCGGTTTCTGACGAATATCAGCCATATTGTTTGACCTCTTTTTATTGAATAAATATTACGCTCGGAGGGCGGAGGTTGCCGACCGCCCGGAATGATGCCGCGATTCTATGAAGGAGAATTCCTGCTCGAATGCCGCATGGTCTGCCGGTGCTACAGCTTGCTGAAAACCTCGAATGCCGAACTCTTCAGCAAATTGTGTACCCTTCCTTGGCTCGTGTTTCGCGCTCCCGCGGTTCCGAATGACTTTTCGAATTCGACCGGCGGTTGCGGGGACCGGACATTTCGCCCGGTCCCGCTCCCATCCTGGTGGATTTATGCCACCGACTTTGCCTTCGACTCCGCCATCTCGTCCCAGATGCGGTGGCCGTGGGTTTCCTTGAGCAGCAGGCTGCCGACCACGAAGGTGACGCCCGCCACGATCATCGGATAGTAGAGGCCGGCGTAGATTTTTCCGGTTTCGGCTACCACCGAGAGGCCGATCAAGGGCAAGAGGCCGCCAAAGACCCCGTTGCCTATGTGGTAGGGCAGAGAAAGCGAAGTGTAACGAATCTTCGCCGGAAACGCCTCAATCAGGTACGCCGCAATGGGCCCGTAGACCAGGCACACATAGAGCACCTGAATGAAGATCAGCAGCACCAGCATCCAGAAATTCGGATTCTGCGCTTCTTTGGCGGGAACCAATGCCCCGGTTGCATCGGTGGTCATGGCTGTCAGTCCGATCGCGCCTGTCACCTTGTTGCGCGTGGACTTTACAGTGACCACATTGTTGCCGACGGCGTGCTCCATCGCCTTGTAAATCGGGATGTAAGTCAGAACCCCAAGCAGGCAGCCCGCCATCATCAGCTTTTTTCGTCCGATGCGGTCGGACAGTGCGCCCACCACCGTGAAGAAAGGCATCCCGAGCAGCAGGGCGACGGCGACGATGATGTTGGCCGTCTTCACGTTTACCTTCAGAATGGTCTGCATGTAGAACAAAGCGTAAAACTGGCCTGTATACCACACGACGCCCTGGCCGGCGGTGGCGCCGAAGAGCGAAATCAGCACCAGCTTCAGGTTTGTCCACTTGGTGAACGCATCCTTCAGCGGTTGCGTGGAGGTCATGCCCGCCGCTTTCAGTTGGCTGAAGATCGGCGACTCCTTCATCTTCAAGCGGATGTAGAGCGAGATCAGCACCAGGATGATGGAGACCAGGAAGGGAATGCGCCAGCCGTAATTCGCGAAGTCTTCCTTCGACATCGCGTTCTGAGTGGCCAGAATCACAAGCAACGAAACGAAGAGGCCGAGGGTGGCCGTGATCTGAATGAAGCTGGTGTAGAAGCCGCGCTTGTTGTCCGGCACATGCTCGCCCACGTAAACTGCGGCGCCGCCGTATTCTCCGCCCAGTGCCAAGCCCTGCAGCACGCGGATTCCAATCAGAATAATCGGTGCCACCCACCCCGCCGTCTTGAACGATGGCATCAGGCCAATCGCAAATGTCGAAAAACCCATGATCGACAGCGTGACCAGAAACGCGTACTTGCGCCCGATCAGATCGCCGATGCGCCCGAAGAACAGCGCTCCAAAGGGCCGCACCAGAAAGCCCACCGCGAACGTCGCCAGGTAGGCGATGTAGGCGAACGTATCGTTCCCCGGAGGATAGAACTTCACGGCCAGCACTGCGGCCAGACTGCCGAAAATGTAAAAGTCGTACCACTCGATCATGGTGCCCACTGAGGACGCCATGATTACTCGCCAGATGCTGTACTCCGCCGTGCTCGAAGCGGCATTCGCCATATTCCTTCCTCCCTTTTTTGTAATCTTATTTTCTTGCTTTCTTGCTACGCCCCACAGTTCAATCGCTCGTCCGAACTTTCGGACGCCCCTACGGCACTTTTTGTAAAACCGCATTCACCGATAACTCCGCCCCTGAGGAAACCGCCAGATCGCGCTTCCAGGGCGCAAAACCCGGCATACTAATCAGAACGACATGAGTGCCCGTAGCCACCCCGAGCACAGATGGCGTGCTGCCCACGTAACGCCCGTCCAGCGTGACTTCGGCTCCCGCAGGACTCGAACTGAAACTGCATTTCACGGTTGCCGGCAGATTGCTCGCACTGACAGATGCTCCCGCTCCAGTTGGCGTTTGTACGTCACTCACTGCTGAACCCCGCGCCGGGCTTTGAGTCGGAGCCTGCGGCTCGGCCGGAACCGCAGCCGCCGTTCCGGAATCTGAGGGCGCGACCATCGTGGCGGCTGGCGCGGGCTTCTCGTCCCCGGCAACTGGCTTGTACAACTGGCTTCGCAGTTTCCCTCGTTCGTCCACGTAGTAAACGAGGACGCCGTTCTTCTCCCTTCTCGCTTCGAAACTCTCGCCTCTAGGCAAAGGGGTGCACCTCGAGGCGCTTGACTCCGCGGTGCAGGCGATGCGGTACGGACGATTGTTGCCTTCCTGCACCAGCAAGGTATTCATCAACGGAGCGGTCCTGCTGGAACGGCAATACGCGTCGAAAGTGAGCTGCTCGCAATTCACGGGAACGCCGTTGTCGTTCGTACCCAAGGATCGAGTTTCAGAATCCAGAACTTTAATCTGGATGGTATTACTCCGCGAGGCCGCGTTGGCAAAGAGCGCCGCCACTAGCAAACCTGCTAAAAGAGCCGTGCCTCTGTATATCTTCATCGAACCAATTCCCCGACATTTCCGGATGCATCCATCAAAACCGGCTTTCGGGAAGCAGTCCTGAAGGCCGACACCAGAGATGCGCTACATTGTGCTCTTTTCGGCGTGCTCCACACAACAGCTTTCCTGTTGGAGGAGGGTTGGAGAGGACAGACTTACCTCCGGCCCGTCACCCGGGTCGCGCCCATCCACCTTACTTGTTAGCCAGCACGGGTTAGTTCGCACCGGCCAATTAGTCATCCGCTAAAGTACCCGGCGGGCCAGGTTTTGGCCCGCTGGGGCAAAAAGGGATCGGTTCTAGAACGTAAAGATCGGCCCGAACTCCGTTCGGTGATCTTGCCATTCGTTGGATGGAGTTCCAGCAATTTCGTATAAGGTGAGGTGGTCCTCCAGTCGTGTGGCGTAGATCGACTGCTCGAAGCTCAACCCGCACCAATTGTTGACTTTGTAGTTCAGGGTCGCGATAGCGGACTTGCCCATCGACATCGGCAATGTCCCGCTAAAGCCGGCATTATTGATGTCCCGATTCACCACTTGGTCCTTCCCGACCGTGAACTGAAGCTGCCAGCCCGCGTTGTGACCTTTCGGATCGGCATTGAACCAGCGGGAAATCGGCAAACCGAGTTGGAGGAATCCGCCAAACGACCGGATCGGCCGTTGCGGCGCTACCGTCACGTCGCCGCTCGGGCAGGCACCGGCAACCAGCGCGGCGGTGCAACCCAGAACGGCGCCGCCGGCGGCGGCCAGTGGTCCGCCGTCTGCTGTGACATACGGTCCAGATGTTGCGGTCAACCCGCCGGTATCGGTGGCGAAGGAGTTGATTTGGCCGCCAAAGTAGAAGCGCAAATCGCCTCCCTTATAGGCGGTCGCCACCAAAGTAAACCAGCGCGTGGGTATCTGCGCGACGATTTGACCGCCCCACATTTTGCTGGAGGCCTGAAAGCCGTTCGGATATGCAGCTTCCAGGGAACAAGCCAGGGTGTTGTCGCCGTCGTCGCAGAGGTAGGAGCTGTTCGGAACGATCGAGGTACGCCGGGCGCGGAATCCAGCGAAAGCAATTTGTGCTGGCGCTACGCCTTTCGCCTTGTCGACTTGGAAACTCAACGCCGCTCGGCCTTCCCATTCGGGACGGTCGGAATCGGCGCCTTCGCGCTCGCCCTGTCCGAGCTGGGCCGCCAGCCCGTTTCCTGCGGCATTCCCGAGCTTCAGGATTTGTCCGGTGCTCGGCATCATGACACCGAATTGACCCTCGAGGTTGACGTGATTTTCTTTATTCAGGCTCTCAATGAACCCGCCCCGCAATTGCGGCGAGCGAGTATAGATGTTGCCCCAATAGGCGCCATTGAAGGTGGTTTCCAGGATGTTCATCAATGCGCCGGATCCGAACAGCGTCCAGTCCTGTCCACCGACGAAGAAGATGTCGGTTTTCTCGCTCGCGTGGTAATCCAGGCGGACGAACGCCAAACGCAGTTGCGGTTCATTGCTGCGAATCGAGGAAACGTCGCGGTTATCGACTTCGCTGAAGTTGCCTTCGAAATCGCCCTCGATCTTGCCCGTCAGCGTCAGCTTGGGCGAGATGTCGGGCCATTCAAAGTTCATCCCGAAGCGGGTGGAGCGCGCTTTGACGTGGACCTCGGGATCCTTCGTTGGGCCGGTGTTGAATGTAGAGTTGCCCCCGGCGTTCAACCATATGCCAGGAAACGGGAAGTCGTCGCCATCGGGATCGCTGCTGTCGTGGACGACAGTTGCCTTAATAAAGCCGTAGGGCGCAAGCGTGAGCGGTCCCACCTTGATCCCGTTCAGGCCGCCGGTCCTTGGAGCGTCAACCGGGAATACCCGAATCGGAACAACAGCCGGAATGACTGCCGGCGCAGCTGGTTTCACCTCCGCCTTGGGTGCCCCCATGGCCTGCGAAAGACCCGCGGGGATGATCGGTGACGTCGACGCCACCAGGTTCGGAGCCACTTGCGCCGAAGCCGACGGGGTTGCCAGCGCTTCGAAATCCGACGCGCTCAAAATTCCCTTCTGCCGCAGCAACTCCAACAACTTCTCTCTCTGTTCAGCAGGAGTTCCGACCATCGATTTCGCCTCATCGGCGCTCAAAACTCCTTTGGCCACCAGCAACTGCAATAATGGATCACTCTGTGCCGCCGCGTTGGTTGACGCGCCGGCGTTAGGGGCGGGTTCGGCGAAAGCCGCCATCGAAAACAATAAACTCAGGATTACTAAACTGCCGAGAATCGTACTTCTTACTCGCATCCGTTCCTCCTGTGACGCCTTGCTGTTTTGCATCTCCCGGATTCCATTGGGACTCCGATAAAGCGACCCGGCGACGCGCCGCGAATTCTGCCCCCTTCTCTCTTTCCTGACAGTGACGGCCGTCACATATCTTGGTGATAATTCTTGCCATCCTCCTGCGACCTATAAGAAAAGGTCCTTGCCTGCCGGGGCCCTCGCCCTGTGATAGCTGTCACAACTCCCTGTGACCCACGTCGCGCCCTCGCCCCGCTTTCATGGGTCATAGTGGAAAGCGACGGCAGGCAGACTGCCGCTCCCGGATCAACCGTTTGTGGGGTTTTTTCAACTGCGCTGCCAGTTCAGCAGCGCCTGTTCTATTTCAAGAGGAGATTCATGAAGCGCAAATTCAAGACCATGGACGGAAACGAAGCCGTCGCCAGCGTCGCCTATCGCGTTAACGAGGTCATCGCCATCTATCCCATCACGCCTTCCTCCAACATGGGAGAGTGGGCGGATCAGTGGGCCTCGGAAGGCCGGCTCAACATCTGGGGCACGATCCCGCAAGTCACAGAAATGCAAAGCGAAGGCGGCGCAGCCGGGGCGATCCATGGCGCGCTCCAGACCGGAGCCCTGGCGACCACTTTCACCGCCTCGCAGGGCCTGCTGCTGATGATCCCCAACATGAATAAGATCGCGGGCGAGCTAACGCCCACGGCATTTCACGTCTCGGCTCGTACCATCGCGACCCACGCGCTTTCCATTTTCGGCGACCACAGCGACGTGATGTTCTGCCGCACCACGGGCTACGCGCTGCTCTCTTCCAATTCAGTGCAGGAAGCGATGGATCTCGCGCTCATCGCCCATTCCGCCACCCTCGAGACACGCATTCCGTTCGTGCATTTCTTCGATGGATTCCGCACCTCGCACGAAGTCAACAAGATCGAGGTGCTCAACGACGACGACCTGCGCGCCATGATCAACATGGATCGCGTGTTCGAGCATCGCCAGCGCGCGCTCTCGCCCGAGCATCCCGTGCTGCGCGGCACCGCCCAGAATCCCGACGTCTTTTTCCAGATGCGTGAAACCATCAATCCCATCTATGACGCCTGCCCCGACAAAGTCCAGGCCACAATGGACAAATTCGCGCAGATCGTGGGCCGTCAATATCACTTGTTCGATTACGTCGGAGCACCCGATGCCGAGCGCGTCATCGTCATGATGGGCTCCGGCGCCGAAGCCGCGCATGAGACCGTCGACGGACTCATCGCTCGCGGCGAAAAAGTCGGCCTCCTCAAAGTCCGCCTCTACCGGCCGTTCTCGGTCAAACATTTCATCGACACCCTGCCAGCCACAGTAAAGAAGATCGCCGTTCTCGACCGTTGCAAGGAAGCCGGAGCCGCCGGCGAGCCGCTCTATCTCGATATCGTGAACGCTCTGCACGAAGGTAAGCGTGCGGTCGAAGTCATCGGCGGACGCTACGGTCTCTCCTCCAAGGAATTCACGCCCGCCATGGTCAAGGCGGTGTATGACAACCTGAGCGAGTCCGAACCCAAGAATCATTTCACGGTCGGCATCAACGACGATCTCGGCCACACCAGCCTGGAATACGATCCTTCGTTTTCGACGGAGCCAGACAGTGTGATTCGCGCCCTGTTCTACGGACTGGGCGCCGATGGCACGGTCGGCGCGAACAAGAATTCCATCAAGATCATTGGAGAGAACACGCCCAACTACGGTCAGGGTTACTTCGTGTATGACTCCAAGAAGTCCGGTGCCGTCACGACCTCGCACCTTCGCTTCGGACCCAGTCCCATCCGGGCCACCTACCTCGTCTCCAAGGCGAACTTCGTGGCCTGCCATCAATGGATATTCCTCGAGCGCTACGACATGCTCAGCGCCCTGGTCGAGGGTGGAACCTTTCTGGTAAACAGCCCTTACCCAACCGACGAGACCTGGGACAAGCTCCCGCGCATGGTCCAGCAGCAGCTCATCGCCAAAAAAGCTCGCCTCTTCGTCATCGATGCCTACAGCGTGGCGCGCGACACGGGCATGGGTAGCCGCATGAATACGATCCTGCAGGTCTGCTTCTTCGCCATCTCCAAAGTGCTGCCCGGCGACGAGGCGATCGAAGCCATTCGCAAATCGATTCGCGATACCTACGGCCGCAAGGGCGAAGACATCGTCCAGAAAAACATGAAGGCGGTCGATGAAACCCTTGCCCACCTGCACGAAGTCAAGATCCCGGCTCAGGTCACGAGCACGATCGAGATCGCCGAGCCCTTCTCGAAAGAAGCGCCCGCTTTCGACAGAAACGTTCTGGGCACCATTTACGAAAATCGCGGCGACGAACTTCCCGTCAGCGCTTTCCCCATCGACGGCACCTTCCCGACTGGCACCGCCAAGTGGGAAAAACGAAATCTCGCGCTCGAACTTCCCGTCTGGGATACCAACATCTGCATCCAGTGTGGCAAGTGCGCGATGGTCTGCCCGCACTCCGTCATCCGCATCAAGGTCTACGATTCCAAGGAACTCGAGGGCGCTCCGGCCACCTTCAAGTCTACGGACGCCCGCGACAAGGAGTGGGCTGGCCTTAAGCTGTCGATCCAGGTCGCGCCGGAAGACTGCACTGGCTGCGCCATCTGCGTCGATGTTTGTCCCGTCAAGAACAAGCAGGAGACGCGTCTCAAGGCTCTGAACATGGCGCCACAACCGCCGCTCCGTGCTCCCGAGCGCGACAACTGGGATTTCTTCCTCAAAATTCCGGAACTCGACCGACGCAAGATCAAGGTGGGCGCGATCCGGTCGCAGCAAATTCAGGAGCCGCTTTTCGAATTCTCCGGCGCTTGCTCGGGATGCGGCGAAACTCCGTACCTGAAGCTGATGTCGCAACTGTTCGGAGATCGCGCTCTCATCGCCAACGCCACGGGCTGCTCCTCAATTTATGGCGGTAACCTGCCGACAACTCCCTGGGCTAAGAACTCCGACGGGCGCGGCCCGGCATGGTCAAACTCGCTGTTCGAAGACAACGCCGAATTCGGACTCGGCTTCCGCCTCTCGATCGACAAGCAAACCGAATTCGCCCGCGAACTGGTTAAGCGTCAGAACGGTAATCTGGGTGACGAACTCATCAACGGGCTTCTCAACTCTCCGCAGAAAGATGAGTCCGACATCTACGATCAGCGCCAGCGCGTCGCCGAATTAAAGGACAAGCTGAAGAACGTCAATACGCCCGATGCGAAGCAACTTCTCCAACTCGCGGACATGCTGGTGAAGAAGAGCGTCTGGATCGTGGGCGGCGACGGCTGGGCCTATGACATCGGCTACGGCGGCCTCGATCACGTGATCGCCAGCGGCAAGAACGTCAACATTCTTGTGCTCGATACCGAGGTCTACTCCAACACCGGCGGACAGCAATCGAAATCTACGCCGCGCGCCGCCGTCGCCAAATTCGCGGCCGGAGGCAAGGCCGGAGGCAAAAAAGATCTCGGCATGATCGCCATGAGTTACGGAACCGTCTACGTCGCCAGCGTAGCCATGGGGGCCAAGGATGAGCACACCCTCAAGGCATTCCTTGAAGCCGAAGCCTACGACGGACCCAGCATCATCATTGCCTACGCGCACTGTATTGCGCATGGCATCGACATGACGACTGGCATGCACAATCAGAAAGCCGCCGTAGACTCGGGCCAGTGGCTGCTTTACCGCTTCAATCCCGATCGCATTCTCGCGGGCGAAAATCCGCTGCTGCTCGACTCGCGTTCGCCCACGCGCAAAGTGCAGGACTTCATGCAAATGGAAACGCGCTTCAAGATGCTGACCAAGAGCAAGCCCGAAGATGCGCGCAAGCTCTGGGCCGAAGCGCAGCACGACGCCGATGCCCGTTACAAGTTTTATGAATATCTGGCGTCAAGAAAACCAGCGGCGTCACCCGCAACATCGCCCACGGCGGCGCCAACGCTGACGAAGATCGGCGGGTAGCGCCCGCGACTCGCCGGCTGAGGGCGTCCGCCCTCGGTAGAGCGGCGGGACCTCTGCGATAGGGATTTGCTTTTTGATCGGCGGCCTGGGCCGCCAAGGGCAACGGCAGTCCAAGGCTTGCCGCAAGAAAGACAGGAGACACAATGCTCGACCTCTCGACCCGCTATCTCGGCCTCAACCTTCGCACCCCGCTCGTCGTGTCCGCCTCGCCGCTATCCCAGGAGATTGACAGCATCCGCCGCCTCGAAGATGCCGGCGCCTCCGCCGTGGTTCTCTACTCGCTTTTCGAAGAGCAACTCCGCCAGGAGAGCCTCGAACTCGATTTCTATCTCAACGAGGGCACCGAAAGCTTTGCCGAGAGCCTAAGCTACTTTCCCGAGCCCGCCGAGTATAACCTCGGTCCTGATGAATATCTTGAACACATCCGCAAGGCAAAGGCGGCTGTCAAACTCCCCGTCATCGCCAGTCTGAACGGCAGCTCCGTCGGCGGCTGGATTCAATACGCCACCCAGATCGAAGCCGCCGGAGCCGACGCCCTTGAGTGCAACGTATATTGGATTGTCAGCGATCCCGACGTGACCTCCGCCGAAGTCGAGGGCCACTACATCGATATTCTTGAAGCCGTCAAGACCGCCGTGCACATCCCGGTCGCCATCAAGGTCAGCCCCTTCTTCAGCAACTTCGCGAACATGGCCAAGCGTCTTGACGCCGCGGGCGCGGACGGCTTGGTATTGTTCAACCGCTTCTACCAGCCCGATATCGACCTCGAAGCGCTTGAAATGACTCCCCACGTTCTGCTCAGCACACCACAGGCCATGCGCCTGCCTCTCACCTGGATTGGCATGCTTCACGGCCGAATCAAGGCAAACATGGCGGCCACCAGCGGGGTTCACGGAGCCGAGGATGTCATCAAGTTGCTCATGGTCGGCGCCGACGTCACCATGCTCTGCTCCACCCTGCTCCGCAATGGCATCAATCACCTCCGCTCGATCGAGCAAGGCGTTCGCCAGTGGATGGAATCGCACGAATATGAATCCGTCCAGCAGATGAAGGGCAGCATGAGCCAGATGCGATGCGCCGATCCTTCCGCTTTCGAACGCGCCCAGTACATGCGCGCCGTGAAAGGAATTCAGCACGTCGTGCAAGCCCGCTAGCTCGCCCCTGGAGCAGGCACTTGTCAAAACGCGTAGGCGGGCCGGGCGGAAGCGTTCCTGAAACAGGGAGGGCATTCATGAAAGCGGCCTCGGTTGTTCTGGTAGTACGTTGGGTAGCTCGCGTTTAGAGCATCCTCAGCATCCTTACCGTCCTGACCTTCGGCCTCGGCGCAGGATTCGCGAGTCATGGGCTGGCTCCGACGGCGCAGGAATGGCTGGCATTAAGCCTCTTTCCTATAGGAGTAGGACTGGCCATCGCCTGGTCTCATGAGACGCTCGGCGGTACGCTGGCACTGGCGAGTGTCGCCGCCTTCTATCTCTGGAACTTCGCCCGTGCAGGACATCTGCCGCGCGGACCATTCTTCTTCCTGATGGCAGCGCCGGGGTTACTCTTTCTGATCGCGCCTCCGTGTCTCAGGGTGGCGCGGCCTCCGGGAATTAAAGCTCACGCGCCTGCAAAACCCTCGTTATATTGGCAAAACGTCGAAACCCGAGAGGAGCGCGGACTCCCGGAGCCTCGCATCAGCCGTAAGAAAGGTTCTTCCGTTTGGAATGCGCTCGCACCATTCCAGGGCCGCGGCTAACTGCAGCGCATCCGCAGCTCGCAAATCGTAGCGATCCACAAGCTGCGTCGCGGAAGCCCGGAGCGCCTCAGAAGGCTGGATCACAGCCCAGGAGTTCGAAACAATCTCGGTAAGCTTTCGCGCCGCAGAGCACTCCTTTGGACTAATTTGCTGTATTCGCACAAGTCGAGCAAGCACACTTGCGACTTCCACCGGAGTTGCCCACCAGACGACGATCTCGTGTACTTCATAAAGAGCGGCGAGCCGGAGCGTGGCGCTCTGGCGAACAAACAACGGGACCAGCGCGCTTGTGTCCCAGAATGCTGCCGTCCGCTTTAGCGGTCCTCGCGCTCTTCCCGCCATATTCTTTTCATCACGCCGTCGGAAACGTGACCCGGGGGCTTCGGCAATGAACCCACTGGCCTCCTTCGCAATGGAGGCGCGAGCACGCCACGCGCCACCAGTTTCTGCTCCCGGCCGGACGGATCCTCCGACCGTACAGGCACGATGCGCGCGACCGGCGTTTTGCGGTCGCAGACCAGCACTTCCTCGCCATCGCGCACAAACTGGATGTGCGAGCTCAGCTTCGCCTTCAGGTCGCTAATACTCACAGTCCTCATGCGACGATTATAACAACATGACTATTTTAGTCATCTTAATTCTGTGAGGGGGTTCTCCTTCACGCACCGCCGATAAACTCCCCTACGGTTCCCCGCTGCAACAGATACGCCCCTGGCCCCTGCTGACCGCGCACCGACCGGCAGAACTCGGCCACGAAAAATCCCGCCTTCAGGCTCTCTCGGAAGGCCCAGCGCGTAGCCTCCCGCCACTCCCGCGCCAGCCCAACGTCCGAATGCTCCACGGCCAGGATGTCTCCGGGAATTTCGATGCCAATCCGCTCCCGCGCCAGCGCTTCCCCCAGTTCCGCCCGAACCGGCAGCCCCTTACCGTCGAACCGCACCAGCGGGGCCAGAAGCCGCAATGCATCGAGCGTCTCCGGGCGTCCGCTCTTTCCTGCGATCCGGTCCCGCACGCGCCGCGAATCCAGCATCCATCGCACCCAAAGGCGGTCCGTTCCGTTCCGATGCAGCATGCTGGAAGTCTCCGGCCCGTAAAAATCCACTTTATAGGTTTCGGAAACAACTCCCAGCTTCGCGAAATTGAAATGTGCGTTCCGGCTTTGCAGCGGATCAAATGTCCAAGTCATCTCGTGGACGCCAATCGCCAGCGCCCGCTCGCGTTGCGCATGCTTCAGGCGCGCGCCCAGATCGAGATGCCTGTACGCATCGAGCACAGCCAGCATGTGAGAGTGAATGGTTGTTTGTCCGTGTTCGCGCCCAAGAAATCCAAACGCGAATCCGACCATCCGCGCCCGCCCCGCGTTCCCCGACTCGGCCTTTTCATTCTCGAACGCGCCCACAAAAATATTGCCTGCAGCCTTCAACGCGATCGCCATCGTCAGCGGCATGGCGTCGTCGTCCGCCATGCCCCAGACTTCTTTTTCCACAGCTCGCATCTGGTTGAGGTCGTCGATTGTCCGTAGATCGCGAATCGTAATGTGGGGGGCCGATGTAGTCATTGCGGCCCTTCTTACAGGAGCCGTCATATCCTTGTCAAACGGGGAGAGAACGGTGTAGCCGCGCCTCGGCGGCACCGTTGCAGGTGAAAACGTGTCGGCGCCTACTGCCTTCCCGCCAAATAGTTAACCCGCAAGCCGACCCGAAACAAAATTGGCGGCCCGAGGTTCACGATCGGAGTTCGCGCTACCTGGTAGCGCTGGTCAAACAGATTCTCGGCTGCGGCAAACGCCTCAAGGTGCCGCGTCAACGAACGCCCTATCTGCATGTCCATCGTATAAAACCGGTCCAGCGGATATTGATTCTGATCGTCGTCGAACTGCCGCCCGACAAAGCGCCCATCGACGCTCAACAAGAGCCGCGAGGGATTCCAGTAACGCGCTTCCCACGTGAACACATTACGCGGCACCTGCGGCACATCGAGGCCCGCCAGATCAACTCCGCCCGGATTGCCCGGATAACTCACCACCGTCGCGGCCGTAAATGCGTATCCTGCTGTCACCTCGATGTCGCGTCTCACATGCACCACGCCATCCAGTTCCACGCCCCGCGAACGCGTGCGCCCAAGATTCTCTTTTTCGTCCGTGATCAACGTCGGAGTCGTCATGAGCGTGACATTCTCGATCGGGTTCACAATATCACTCCAGAAAAAAGTTCCACGCACATCAACCCGGCGATCCCACCCCGTCACATTGACCCCCGCCTCGGCTCCCGTAAGTCGCTCCGCATTGAGCAGCGGATTATTGAGCGTGAGCGTGCCTCCCACGCGGAACGGGCGATACAACTCGTTCAGAGTTGGCGCGCGAAAGGCTCGATACACCGATCCCGTTAGCGAGACATGCTCGTTAAGCGACCGCAGCACAGAAAGCCGCGGACTAAACGCCAGATCGCTCCGGCTCGGAAACAATGTCGCTGCTGGAGTACCCGAGACAGGAACCGCGATCGTGAGCCCGTCGAAATTGCTCCAGTCATCGACGCGTGCCGCCAGAATGACGGTCCATTTCGAGCGATGAAAAATATCCTCCCCAAACCATCCGAAGGTGCGCTGCCGGCCTGAGCCCAGTTGGCTCTTGTTCTTCCCCGAAAACAGGAGATCGGCGCTCGCTCCCATCACTTCGCTGAAATCCATGCCGCCGATCAGCGTCTGGCTCTTGCCCCACAGATGCGTATATTGCGCACCTACGCCCACAGCTTGTTCGGGAACATCTTGCAGGTCAGTCAACGTTTCGCTATCGCGTCCGCTTGCGACAGCCGAGTATCTCTGGTGGTAGGTCTCGACCTGCCCATACATGCGCGCGCTCAAAAAATCGCCGCCAAATTGCTTGTCGATACCGCCCGCGCCCTCGCCCAGGTGCGTGTCGTTCGTTTGAATAGGCGTGCCGTTGTTTCGGAACTCGGTATAGAAATTTCCGCGCCCAAAGATTTTCCCGTTCCCGCCAAGGTCGTGACCGATGCGCGCATAAATGGTTGCATTTTCGGAATTGGCGGCCGTGTCCACCGTGCCGCGCAAGGAATCTGGCACGAGAATGAACCCATCAGTACGAAACATCTCGGAAGCCACCGAGTAGTCCCACCGGCCCGCGCGACTTCCCGTCCAGAAGGAAAGGTCGGGTGTGCGCTCGTTTCCATAAGAAGTTTCCAGCGTGAACGCCGGAGCCTCCGGCTGGCGCATCAGGAATTGCACCACCCCACCCATCGCGTCGCTGCCATAGAGATTCGAAGCTCCGCCACGAACCACTTCAACCGTTGAGATCGCGCTCCTCGGCAGCCGGTCCCAATCGACCCAGCCGCCAAATGGATCGACCAGAGAAACTCCGTCGACCAGCACCAGCGCGCGGCTGGCTGCGCTCCCCCCCAGCCCGCGCAATGAAACGCCCTGCGAAGATGCGTTCGCGGTGCGGCTGCCCGATCGCCGGAAGAGCGAGAAGCCAGGCACCTCGCGCAGTACATCATCCGCGCGCAACGCCGGGGCGGCTGTAACGTCGGCCGTTGAAAGCAAGACAGTACTGCCGGGCGTGTCCGACAGCCGCACTTCGGTGCGCGCCGCCGAGACAACGACTTGTTCATTCACTAAAGAAGGCTCGAGCACGATCTCCAGGTGAACAGGGAGACTCCCCACGCCGCTCTTCCCTTCTTCATTCCCTCCCACATCGGACAAGGTCTTGCGCGCCGTGATAAATCCTTTTGCGCTGACACTCACTGTCCCGATTGCCCGGGGGACGCCAGCGAGTGAGAATCGTCCCTGGTCGTCGCTCGTGGTCTCCATCCGGAACGTCCCGGCCTTCAAAGAGACGATCGCACCGCGAATCACCGCTCCTGATGAATCGCGAACCACGCCATCTGCCGTCAAGGTCGAAACGCTGGCAGTCTGCGCAAGGCACGTCAGCGCCGCAGGATAAGGCGCGGCAATAAGAAGCAAGCCGGAAAGCATCCCGGCAAGCGAAAAAACGTTGTATCGAAATCTCGTCATCCGTTTTGGCGAACCGCGCAGCTCTTCGTGCTTCTCGCAAACATAGCAGAGTTGGCGGTGCTGCTCGGTGCATCTCTGGTGACTATGGTTTCGACTCCACCCACGGCCGCGTGGCGGTTAAACCTGTGGCATACTGTGGCGAGCGCGCCCCCACAGGACTCTCCGTGACCATAGAAGACTTCCGTCGCATAGCTCTCAGCTTTGAAGGTGCAGAAGAAAGCTCCCATATGGGCGCAGCGGACTTCCGCGTCGGTGGCCGGATTTTCGCCACTCTGGCGTCGGCCAAGCAGGGCTACGGCAACCTGATGATCACTCCCGATCAGCAGGCCGCGTTTGTCGAGGAGATGCCGGAGATTTTTCTTCCCGTACACGGCGGTTGGGGCCGGAACGGCGCCACTCATATTCGCCTGGCGGCTGCAACGGAAGACATACTGACCGGCGCCCTCCAAACTGCATGGAAACTCCGCCTCGAAAAAAATTCCCAGGCGCGTCCGAAAGGACGCAAACCCACCACCTCAGCACAGGAAATCGAAGTGCCCAGGCCAAGTCGCAAGAAATCCCCGACCTCCCGCCCGAAGAAGCGAAAGTAGTAGCTATCGCGGCCGCCTCAGCGCAGGACCGCGAGCGTCCCACCGCCTAGATTCTCTTGAACGCCCGCTGAATCTCCGTCATCGTGTAGCGGAGCACTACGGGCCGGCCGTGCGGACATGACATGGGATGCTGCGTTTTGGCCAGTTCGGCCAGCAGCCACTCCATTTTATTTTGTTCCAGCGGCATGTTGACTTTGATTGCGGCGTGGCAGGCGATCGAAGCGGCGATCCGCGTGCGCACGGCTTCCAGATTGATGGCCTGGTCCTCGCGCGTAAGTTGCTCCAGAACTTCATTCAGCATGTGCTCGATCTGCCCCGCATCTACACCAGCGGGCGCAACCTTCACCGCGATGCTGCGCGACCCGAACGGTTCCGCTTCGAATCCATTGTGAGCCAACTCCGTGGCGATCTCGCTGAAAACGGCCTGCTGTGCAGGGGTCAACTCGATCACCAGCGGCATCAGCAGGCGCTGGCTCTCCACGTGTTGCGCGGCACGTTGGCGCAGCACGCGCTCAAACAACACGCGCTCATGCGCCACATGCTGATCGATAATCCACAGTCCATCCTCATTCACCGCCAGGATGAACGAGTTCTTGATCTGTCCCAGCGCCTTGAGCGTTCGCAGCGATTCCAGCGTCGGCGGTGACTGTGCCGCTGGTTCGATAGGAGGTGCGCATCCGTGATCGGGAACGGTCAACTCTGGCGCGCGCGCCCGTGATACGGCGGCGTTCGCCTCGATCGCGATACCCCCATCAAATTCCAGCCGTGCAGTGGCGGGCGGAATCATTGGCGCTTGCAAAGCAAATCCGTTCGCCGCTGCCGGCTCATACAAACTTCGCCAAGGCACGATCGAAGCGCCGTCTCCCGACCGCGTTCCCGGAGTAAGCGACGGACTAGCCGTGGGCTGGGCGTTGATCTCCGCCAAAAACTGCGGCACCGGACGCGCTTTCATCAGCGCATCGCGCACCGCGTCGCGGACAAAATCGTGCATCACCGTTCCTTGCCGAAAACGCACCTCCGTCTTCGACGGATGCACATTCACATCCACCTCGGCCGCGGGCATCTCAATAAAAAGCAGCACGACGGGAAAAACCGTCGGCGGCAGGATATTCCGGTAGGCCTCGGTGAGCGCGTGCTGCACCAGACGGTCGCGAATCAGTCTTCCATTCACGAAAATAAAAATCGAATTGCGGTTGAGCTTCTGGATTTCCGGCTTCGAAACAAAGCCGTGCAGCCGCATCTCGCCCGGCTCCCGCTTCTCCAATTCATCTTCGGGATCGCGCCGCCAGGGCGGAGGCTGCGGCAATCCCGCCCGCTCCAGCGGTTGCACCGCCGCCAGCGAAATGAGTTGATCCAGCGTCTCTTTGCCGAATACCTGGTACACGCGCTCGCGATAACCCGCCACGGGCGCCGCTACCAGCAAGGCATTCGTGGCGGACTGCAACTCGAAATGCATCTCCGGATGGGCCAGAGCATAGTGCGTCACCAGCGAGGCGATGTGCGAGAGTTCAGTCGACTCCGAGCGCAGAAACTTCTTGCGTGCCGGCGTGTTAAAAAACAGATCGCGAATCGTGATCGACGTCCCCAGCGGCAGACCGGCCTCTTCTACCCGCATCATCTTCCCGCCATTGATTTCGATGACCGTCCCCGGCGTCCCCTCCTCCGCGCAGGTTTCAAGGTGCAAACGCGAAACCGATGCGATCGAAGGCAGAGCCTCGCCGCGAAAACCCAGCGTGGCGATCGTGAGCAGGTCGTCCGTATCCTTGATTTTCGAAGTCGCATGGCGCTCGAAGGCCAGCATGGCGTCATCGCGCACCATGCCGCAGCCGTTGTCGACAATCTGGATCAGCTTCTTTCCACCCGCCTCGACATTGATGCGGATGCGGGTTGCACCGGCGTCCAGCGCGTTTTCGAGCAATTCTTTCACCACCGATGCCGGACGCTCCACCACTTCGCCCGCAGCAATCTGATTGGCGACGCGCTCCGGCAAGACGTGAATCTTTCCCATGAGATCGTTTGTCCAGAAGGGCTTTCGAGAAGTCGAATCCGGTCCACTTTCACCGTGGACGGTTCGACGATGTCCAGTGTGACAGACAGCGGTAGTCAGTGGCTAGTGCGAGGGCCGGATCGAAGCTTCCTACGATGTCAAACCGGGCAGCTGTAAATGCTTGTTAAGGAAATCGGTCGCCTGTTGCAGGAAAAAAGAAGATCGCCTCAAACAATCAGCAACTCGGCCACAAGCAGTTAAGCAACTTCCTCGTCCGCGGTTGCTCGGGAATTCGCCGTGTTCGCGGGGGATTTTCCTATCGGCATCACCGCTTTTACGATAGTGCCGTCCCCACTGGATTCGATCTCCAAAGCCCCGCCCAGTTGCTTGATCCGTTCCCGCATGCCGCGAAAGCCCACTCCCGACTGCTGCGATGAACTGAGCGACAACTGCTTCTCGAGCGGAATACCCTCGCCCGCATCTCTGATTTCCACCCTTACCTCTCCCGATTCATTCGTAATCCGCACTTCGGCCGTGCTGCTGTTGGAGTGGCGATGCACGTTGGTCAGGCACTCCTGCACCATGCGGAACACGGCAATCTCCATGTCACTCGGCAGGCGGCCAAAATCCCCGTCGATTTCAAGTTCGACCGCGATCTTGCTGCGTTTCGAGAATCCATCGATATACCACCGCAGCGCCGAAGCCAGTCCCACCTCATCGAGCAAGGGAGGATGCAGCAGATGCGACATCGTGCGAATTTCGCGGCTGATCTGCTCCACCAGGCGGGCATTTTCTTCTGCGGCAGCGGCGGCCTCAGGAGTAAGCGGCGTAGACCGCACCGTACTGATGTTCATGCTGATCGCTGCCAGCAGCTGCCCCACACTGTCGTGCAATTCGCGGGCCAGGCGCCGGCGCTCGTCGTCCTGGGCCTGAAGCAGGCGCGCCGACAGTTGGCGAAGTCCTTCCACGGCCACATTCAGGTCCGCGGTTCGCTCCTCCACCCGGTCCGCAAGCGCGGAGTGCAGAGCCTCCAGTTCCGTCTCTCTCGCCCGGAGACGTTTCTCGGTAAGCGTTCGCTCCCGAAGCTCCCTTTCGGATCTTTCTTTGGATCGCCGGTGTGCCTCGCCGAGCGCGATAATAAAAGCCGATAAAATCAGAAATCCGATCATCCCCGTGATCTGCGCTTTGGGATCGGAGAGCGCGAAGCTGTGGCCGGGCGGAATGAACCAATACCATACCCCGAGCAGAGTCATTATGGTGGTCACAACGGCCGGCCCCACCCCGCAATACCAAGCCACAAATACGATCGCCGCCCACGCCGTGTGATAAGAATCGTGAGTGCCCAACAACGGAGAAAAAAGGCCGCGCACTATGAGCGCGAGGATCGCCGTAAAGATCGCCACACCGTAACGGCTGAGGCCCGCTCGGGAACCCGCGGAAGACATCTCTTCTACGTCATTCCATTGTTCCTGGCTGCTGGATGAGGTCTGTGTATCCATGCGGGTATTACCCTGCCGGTCAGAAATCTCAGAAGAATGTTTCAAATCGAGCAGACGTCCCCACAAACATCTTTCTCATATTGTATCCATTCGAAGCTGTTCCGCGCTTTTTTTTGCTTCGCGGCCGCCGCGATAAGGGCGGCCATTTTTTTGGAGTCCGTTACCAGTCGCACATGGCGAAGCAGGGTCTGAGCCCTTTCCCGGTCCCGCCACGAGGTCGACCGATAGCGGCAGGTTCGCGTCTTTGTCATGAGGCTCCTTGTGGTGGTCTTCCCTCGTCTCCAGCCGCCGACTGGATCACGGAGGAAGCACCAGCTTCGATGGGGGAGATCAGTTCGTGTTTTTCAATCACCCTCAGGTTATTGTGGGCATCGACGAGCGCCTGCCATTCGGAGCTCGATGCCGGCTTGCCAGCCAGCATCAACTCAGCGGTGCGCTTTTTCAGTTCGGAAAGAGCAATGTTGATCTTGACTCGCAATTCCAGAGGGTCCAACTCGAGCATCGCATCCCGGTAGGAAGGTCCCCAGGAAAAAGTGCTGGTCAGCAGTTCATCCTCACTGTTGTTCATGACTTCGAGCATACCCCCGCCACTAAAGAAAGGTGGAGATAGTGGGTTCCTCTAAGCTAGCCAGTTCAGACTTGAACAGTTCGCAAACAGCAACGAATCACTTTCGTATATCTAACGCATAAATGTCGTAGTCATACCGACTATGTAGCGCATCATATCGTATACTTAAACTAAACTTGACACATTCCGCGACTCGTTATAGGATGTTTGCCGTAACGCAGGTCGATTCGATGGCCAAAGAAGATAAAAGCAGATTGCAGCAGTCGGCTGGCAACAAGTATCGTCGCGTGGACGTTTCCTCGCTCGACCGCGGCCGTCGTGGAAAGCACCATGAGATCGTCCAAGGGATTCTGAAGGAACTCGAAACTGCCGAACCGGATTCCGCCCTCGAAATCCCGCTCGACAGTGTCGGAGATATCGGTCTGGCTAACCTGCGGTCCGCTATTCATCGCGGAGCGAAGTCAGAGGGACTCGCCATCGAAACCCTGGCCGATGAAAAGAACTTCTATGTCTGGAAAGTCGCTTAGCCGGAATTAAACGACGGTTCTTATTGCAGACCGCTTCGGCTACTCGGTGCCCAGCGCGAGACGCATTTCGCGGGTATGCTTTTCGAAATTGATCGACACGACTTGCTGCCCGCCTTTGGGAAACTCCCCCGCAATCGTCTTGGATTCGTCGTATTCATCCGCAGCCGACCGCACCTGGATACGTAACGCGTGATGGCCGCCGGAGACCGGAATCGAGAGCTTCTCTCTAGCGCCTCCACCCAGCAGAATCAGGCGTTTCTTATGGCCATCGTGCAGCGCGTGTTCATACGCCAGATGGTCATCGACCCAGACCGACAGGGTCGCATCTGAAAAATGATTCTCAACCCGTATTTCCAGGTTCGAATCGGCGGATACCGCAACCGGCAAGGGTGCGGCCGCGGCCGTTTGATTGGCATTGGCCCCCGCGTTCGCAGCGGGCGCCACAACCGCAGATGGCGTCCGGGCGACGTGAGGAGGACGAGCCAACGTTTTCGAACGCGCAGGAGCCGCAGCCTTCTCAATGGGCGCAGCCGCCGGGGTATCCGGCTCATTCTTGATTTCGGTTGCCGCCTGATGTCCCGATCCCGTCGGGGATGCCTGGGAAATTTGTTTCTGTGGAGCGTTCTCGACCGCCTTTGCCTGAGTTCGTGGTTCGACTGCGTTCGCCGGCGCAAGCCTCGGCGTTCGCATCTGCCACCACGAGAAAAAACTAAGTAGGAGCGCGGCCACGAACATCGTGATTGCAGCGCCTGTCTGGGCACGCGGCGAGGAAAACATCGCGACCACGCTACGCGAGCGCAAGGCCGGCTCGCGCTGCTGTAATGCCAGCACATTTGGTGCGGAGGGCACCGGTCGAGCGGGCGGTGTCTGCTGTGTAGATGAGAGAGCGCGCGAAGACGTGGGCCGCCCCGTCTTCCCCTGACGAGAAAGAGATCCCAGTGCCGCGCCGGATGCCGCGCTCGACGCCCCCAAACGCTGAGAACCGGAAGCAGGACCAGCAACCGCTGGCTTGGTCGGCGCAATGGCTATCTTTAAGGTGGCGTCCAGGAATCTCGACCGCCCGTCGGAAGGCGAAAACCAGAGTTTGCCCTTGCCATGCCCCTGACCCCGCTCCAGCAATTCCCGCAGAGCGCTTGCAAACTCGGTCCCCCGCTGGTATCGTTCCGCCGGGACTTTCGCCAGCGCCCGCGCGATCACCGGATCCAGTTCTGCCGGTAACTCCGGATCCAGCGCAGTGGCCTGCAACGGCTCGCGGTTCGCCACCTTGAAGCAAACAGTGGTCGCGCTGTTTCCCTGAAACGGGCTGAAACCGGTGAGCGCTGAATAGAGGATCGCGCCCAGTGAAAATAAGTCGGATCGACCATCCACCTGCTGCCCCTCCAGTTGTTCGGGAGACATAAAAGCAGGCGTCCCAAAAACGCGCCCGGGCACGGTCAGGTGCGTCAAATCCAGTTGGGCGATGCCGAAATCCCCAATCTTGGCTTGCCCCTGTTTGGTGATCAGAATGTTTGCCGGCTTGATGTCGCGGTGCACCACGCGTTGCTCATGAGCGTAATCGAGCGCCTCTGCCACCTCCAATGCAATCCGCAAAGCATGGTCCAGGGGCAACTTGTTGCCTTTTTCCGATAGCAGGTCCCGCAGCGTGGGACCCTCGATGTACTCCATCACGATGTAGGGATCGGAGGTCCCCGGTTCTTCGCCCACATCGAACAAAGTAACAATCCCGGGATGCAGCAAACGTCCTGCCGCTTGCGCCTCTACGAAAAAGCGGCTGCGAAATTCTCTTTGTTCATGAATGCCACTTTGATGAAGCAGGATGGTCTTGATGGCCGCGAACCGTTCGATTTTGGGATCCCACGCCTTGTACACGGTGCCCATGGCGCCGCGGCCCAGTTCCGACACAATTTCGTATCTTCCCAACATTTTTGGGCGATTGGGTTCCATCGAGTACACGGTCCTTAATGACTGGGGAGTTTTCCCGCTTTTAGGGTAACTGGATGCAATGGCTCAGAAAGGGTCAATTCGACGGGCCCCGATTACCGCAGTAATGGCAGCCGAATATTACCAGCATCCAAATTTGTGCCCACTTGTTCGGACCAGGGAGATGGTTCGTCGATGATTGGAATTACCACGCTCGCGGATAGCTCCGCGGGAACAAGGTTTGACGCGGACACCCAGCCGTGACAAGCATCGAGTGACGCTCAGATCAAACTTGGGATGACGCCCGGCGCGCGATAGCGGTCACGCCCGTGGTTGCGAGCCTCGACTCAAACCGCCGCAGTTCGCGCGTGTGTGCCCGCCCTCGATTACTTCCAGGTTGGGCAGGCCTTCCCATCCGCTATCGTCTCCCACGGTGGATCGCACGACGATATAGAGACGGCCGTTTGCGTCGCGCCGTGCCTGGTTCCAGAGCCGCCGCCGCTGCACTGCCTGTGGATTACGCCAGATGATTGCCGGTGCTGCCATACAAAACTCCTCGCTTACTGACGAGGAGTATCACTTGGAAAGGCCGCTCCTGCCCGTAGGTGAGATCACATAGCAACGTGACCACAATCACACGACGTCCCCAGGCGGAAATAAACGGGACATCCTCCGCTCTCACTTCCCCGCGGCGATATATTTCCCGACCTCCTCATCCAGCAATTCGAGCGGAAGCGATCCATCCCGCAGCACTGCGTCGTGAAAGTCGCGCACATCAAATTTCGGTCCAAGAGTGGCCTCCGCTCGCTTGCGCAACTCGACGATCTTCAACTGTCCCATCTTGTAGGAGAGCGCCTGCGCCGGCCATGATATGTAACGATCAACCTCAGCCTGGGCCTGCGTGGGAGCGTGCGCCTTAAGGTAGTCCCGAGCCTGCTCCCGAGTCCATCCCATCGAATGAATTCCCGTATCAATCACGAGTCGCGCCGCCCGAAAGCGCTCGCTCGCCAGCTGTCCGAAGCGGTTATACGGGTCTTTATACACACCCAGATGCGATCCCAGCGATTCCGCGTAGAGCGCCCAACCCTCGGCATACGCGCTGTTACCATAAAACTTCCGGAACTCCGGCAAGCCCTTCATCGAACGTGCCAGCGATCCCTGGAAAATATGTCCCGGCACCGCCTCGTGCAGCACCAGCGATTCCTTGTCGTATTTCACCTGCTTCTCGGGCTGGTACGCGCGCAGGTTGAACCATCCGGGCGCGCTCCCGTCCGGCATGGGAGCCTGCGCATTCGAAGCGCTGGCCTGCTCGCGATCCTCCGGGATTGCCCGTATTCCATATAACAGCAGCGGGATATGCTTGAACTGGTTGGGTAGCTCGGGCTCGATGATCTTCGCCGCGTTCCGGCAATACACCAGCATCTCGTCTTTGGAGTGGAACTTCTGCTCCGGATCATTCGCCAGCTTGATTTCCAGTTCGCTGACCGATCCCTGAAATCCAGTCTCACGCGCAATGGCCAACATCTCCGCTTCAATTCGATCCACCTCGGCCAATCCGACCTTATGGATCTCTTCCGGCGCGCCGTTAGTAGTGGTCAGCCGGCGGATCAGGACACGGTAGGCATCGGCCCCGCCGGGCATGGTCGAAATGCCAACGCCCGAGCGCACTTTGGGCGCATAGGTCGTCTGCATATACGCGAGCGCCTTGCGCCAGGCCGGACGAAAATCGTTTTCGAAAGCGTCGGTCGCCTGCTTGCGCAAGCGCTCGCGCTCCACCTCCGGAATACTGGAAGGCATCTTCTTCAGAAAAAACAGCAGCGGAGTCGTTGACGCATCCTGCCCGGCCTGCGCCGTCAACTGCTCGATCACAAGATCGGAGACAATTTTCGGCTGCGTCCACCCCCGCGCGATCGCTTCATTCAGGATGGTAAGGTTCTGGTCGACGTACTCCGGAACCGCATGAATACGCGCAATGATGTTCTCGCAATCCTTGACTGTAAACACAGGCATGCGATCGATGGTCAGGTAGACATAGTTATGAAATCCCGTCATCTGCCCGACGCGCAGCAGATAGGTCTCCAGGTCAAGCGCATCCAGTTGCGTGCTCAAGTCGTAGCGCAAGAGCTTGACGCTGAGTTGATCCTGTTCGGAAAGCGACGCCAGGCCGGTGGAATACTTCTCAACCTTAGCGCGCGCCTCCTCGAGATGGGCGCGTCGACGGTCGCGTCCCGTTTTTGACAGATCGGTCCAACGGTCGTCATATTCATGCCGGCCAACGTTAGTGGCGAATTCCGGAGAATCCCGCAGCCGCTCCTCAAAATAATCGGCAAAGAATTTTGAGAGTTCCGCCGACGACGCTGGCCCCGAAGCCAAAGACTGCGCTGAACCCGCCATGGACGAGGTCTGCGCCCGTGCCGACAAACTAAGCAGGCCGAGGAACAACACGAACAACAAAGCATGTCGAGCTTTCATTTTCGAATCCCCACGGGCGAGATTGTATACCGGCCGAGCTCTCACAATGCCCAAATGGAAGCGGGCATGAGGGCGAGTAGCACCGCCGGGATCGACGCAATGCAACTTCTTCAATCTGCCTTCCGACTTCGGCCTTGCCTTTCGTGTTATTTTGAACTTGCATGATCCGCTCCCACAAAGGCATCACTCCCCAGGTCCCGGACACCAGCTATGTCGACGAGTCCGCCCAGTTAATCGGAGACGTCGTTCTCGGCGAACACTCCAGCATCTGGATGAACGCCGTGTTGCGCGGCGATGTGCACGAGATTCGCGTCGGCCATTATTCCAACATTCAGGATGGCTGCACCCTGCATGGAATGAAAGAACAGTATGGCGTGTACGTCGGTGACTACGTCACTGTCGGCCACAATGTCATTCTTCACGGATGCCGCGTCGATTCCCGCTGCCTGATCGGCATGGGATCGATCATCCTGAACGGGGCCGTAATCGGCTCAGGGTCGATCATCGCCGCTGGCACCCTGATCCCCGAGAAGACGGTGGTCGAACCGAACTCGCTCTGGATGGGATCGCCGGGAAAATTGCGGCGCAAGCTGGATAAGAGCGATGAAGACACGATCCTGCGCTACGTGGAAAACTACATCGGCTACAAGAAGCAATATTTGCTCGAAAGGAAAGGCTTGTAGCGATTCGCTACCAGTTCGCCTCTTGATTCTGGCGTCCCGCGTTTTTGGCGGTCGCCAGAAGTGGCACGCGTCTCCCACCAGGGCCCCCTAGTACAATGTCATCCTGAGCGGAGTGACCTTTTCGTGCAACGCGCGAAAAGGTTGCGGAGTCGGAGGACCCCTACACCTTTTACTTTCGTGAAGCGGCAAGGCATTCGCACCCGAACGTAAGGTGGATCGCGGCCCGAGACTCGTAGCTCGCAGGACTCTATGATCAAATCACCCCGAGGAACCCGCGATCTTCTCCCCCCGGACACCGCTCTGTGGAACTTCGTCGAAGCTACTGTCCGCGACGTCTTCCGCGCCTACAACTTCCACGAGATTCGCACTCCCATTTTCGAAAGCACAGAACTCTTCGCCCGAGGCGTCGGCGAAGAGACCGACATTGTCGCGAAAGAAATGTTCACATGGGAAGACCGCGGCCGAGCCGAAAGCGACAAAGGCCAATCTCTGACCCTGCGCCCCGAGAACACCGCCGGCGTGGTTCGCGCCTACATCGAGCACAAACTCTGGGACCGCGGCCTGAATAAGCTTTTCTACATCGGCCCGCAGTTCCGACGCGAGCGTCCGCAAAAAGGACGCTACCGCCAGTTCTATCAAATCGGGGCTGAAGTCATCGGCCCCGCGCCGTCTGGCAGCGAGTCGCCCGCCCGCGACGCGGAAATTCTTGAACTGCTAGCCACGTTGCTCGATCGGGTTGGCATCACCGGCTGGACCCTCGAACTCAACTCGGTAGGTTGTCCCAGCGACCGCGCAAAATTTAACGAAGCGCTGCGTACGGCCCTCGAACCGGTAGTCGGCAAAATGTGCGCCGACTGCCAGCGCCGTGCTATTACCAATCCGCTGCGCGTCTTCGACTGCAAGGTTCCCGACGATCAGCCCATCATCGAAACTCTGCCGCGCATCAGCCAGTTTCTGGATGAAGGCTGCCGCGCGCACTTCGAGCAGGTCCAGGCGATCCTGACCGCCGTCGGCGTTCCCTTCACGCTGAATGAGCGCCTGGTGCGCGGGCTTGATTACTACACGCGCACCGCATTTGAATTTACGCATGGAGGCCTCGGCGCGCAAAATGCCATTCTCGGGGGCGGCCGCTACGACGGGCTTTCGGAAGCGCTCGGCGGTCCCGCCGCGCCCGGAATTGGTTTTGCCATCGGAGAAGACCGGCTCGTGCTTTCGCTGAGCGTTTCAGCCGACTCCGTAATCCGTAAGCCGGACGTCTACATCGCTCCGTTAGGCGCGGGGATGAATAGCGAGGCGGCCCGTCTGGCGCGCGAACTCCGCCGGCACGATCTCGTCGTGGAGCTGGGCGACGATGCGTTCCGGCTGAAGAAGTCTTTTGAAGCCGCCGACAAGGCTGGTTCGCGCTTCATCTTGATCGTTGGGGAGAACGAGGTAAAAGCCGGCGCTTTTGCTCTCAAACACCTCAAATCGGGCGAGCAGGCGACAGTGCCGCGTGCGGACCTCCCCGAGCGTATCGCCCGCCCTCCACAGAGTGCTTCGTAGCGAACGCCCAACCTTGCAGCCAAAAAAACGCCGCCCCGCAGCTCGGCAACCAGCTTTGCAAGCCACGAGGCGGCGATGAATTTACAAACGGCGAGTTTTATTGCACCGTTGCCACCACGGTCTGCTCCCATTTCTGTCCAGCGGTATTGACGATGTAATAGGTAAACGTGTGCGTTCCAGCCGCCAGTGAAATGTTGGTCTTCAGAGTGTCCGACCCATACGTCGAATACTTCTTGACTCCATCGACCCACACTTCCATTCGCCCAATTGTTCCGGTCACCTTTCCGCTGGCCCACGCCAGAACGCTGGTCCCCAACGAAGAATCTGTCAGCGGGCTGCAAACGTTGAGCCCCGGCGAAGTTGGAGGAGCGCACTCGCTGGAGCCGACTGTCAGCGGGAATGTGACTTGCTGCAGCAGATTGTCCCAACCTGTCGAGTAGACCGTCACAGTATGAGTGCCCACAGGCACGTTGTACTGCGCGTCTAAAAAGCTGTAGTGCGACCAGCCATTGAGTTCTTCGCCCTGCTTCTTGCCGTCGATCCAGACCTCGACCTTCCGCCCCGGCGTCTGGTTGGCAGCGCCGACGCTGAATGTCACAGGAGACGACGCGACGACCTCGCTGGTGGGGCTGCAAAGAGCGATCCCAACTCCCCGGTTCGGGGGATTACAGGACGGGAAATCTTTTCCCGCGCTGGTGTTCAGCAGCGTGATTCCCTCGGTACCCGATGAGCCTTGAAGTTGGCCGTACGTTCGCATGTCGGGCTTCGTGTCGAGATTAGCCCGGATTATGTCGAGGCTGCCAATGTAGTTCGACGAAAAAACTCTTTGCTCGGGCTGGAACGTCTCATTCCCGTTCCCCAGCAGAATGTCGATCGGAAAAGGCTCGCCGCCTTCGCAATTGGAGGCCTCCTGCACCGCGATGTCGCGAATGTTATCCCCGTTAAAGTCGGCCACGGCGGGCGTGAGGGCTCCCGCTGTACATTGGGCGAGCGGGATGTTTTGCGTGGTAAAGGTGCGATTCGCGTTGCCGTACAGGACCCGGACAATTTTGTAGTAGGTGCTTCCGTTGAGAGAAAAATCAAACGGATCTCCCACCAGATCCATCCTGCCATCGCCGTTCAGGTCGTAAGGGGCATAAACGGCGTCGTCGGAAATGACCGGTGTTTCCGTAAAGTTTCCATGTCCGTCGCCGTAGTCCACCTGAATCGAATTCCCATAAGTATTAAATTGACTGAGAATGTCGGCGTTGCCGTCGCCATCGAAGTCTCCAATGCTCAACGTGCCGGGAACCTCGATCGTCGATGTCGGTCCAACGCTAAACCCGCCGTCCCCGTTGCCGAAATAGACGTATAGATTCGTGTCGTTGTAACCGTCCCACACGAGATCGATGCGGCCATCGTGATTGACGTCCGCCGCCACGATGGATGTTATCTGCGAAGTCTTGGTGACGAAGGTCGCCTGCAAATGAAACGCGCCCTTGCCATCGTTCAGATATTCGTAGAACGAATTGGTGCCATTGATCACAGCGAAGTCAAGGTTGCCGTCACTGTTGAAGTCGCCAATCGCCACGCCCGTCACAGTCCCCGTGGGAATCGAATAGCATACCTGCGGCGCGTAAGTGCCATCGCCATTTGACAGGCTGACCGCAAAAGAGCTGGGGCCTCCGGTCGAACATTCCGAGATCAGATCCTCGCGCCCGTCATTGTTGAGGTCAGCATAAGCAAACGTAAATGGATAGTTGGCGATCTTTTTGGCGCTGAAGCTCACGCTTTGAGCCCGCGTCGCGCTGGCCGAAAGAAATAGGCAGACGAGTAGCAGGGGTGTAACAACTCGAGACGTCACAAATCCTCCAGGTGGCGAAATAAGCTTCCATGCGGGAGAGCTCCATATCTCAGAAATCCCCCGTTGTGCCTTACAGGATGCGAAGCGCCACTTGGGCAGTTGTATTTAGAGGCGAAAGAGGAACGAAGACAGTAGGACGAACTACCGCAGATAGTTTTTTCTACCGGAATACACCTACCGTTGCCCTTGGTTGGAGCCCGCGCAGGGGCGGACTTGAGTCTGATCCGCGCAGGCGAGAAGAGGTCTCGCGATGCGCTCAGAACAGATTGACACCGCAATCCCAACCCTTTACCATCGCCCACGCAAGTCCGGCTGAGGAAAAATCAAAACTTAGGAGAAACTGCCATGAAAGCCACATCCGTGCTGCTGGTGGGAATTCTTTTTTCTGCCAGCGCAGCCTTCGCGCAAATGGAGATGCCGAAACCTGGTCCCGAAGTCAAAAAGCTCGACTACTTTGCCGGCCACTGGAGTTCGGACGGTGACTTGAAGCCCGGGCCGATGGGTCCAGGTGGAAAAGTGCACCTCGATGAAAACTCCGCCTGGATGGAGGGCGGTTACTTCGTCGTCATTCACTCCAAGTTTTCCGGCGGCGGCATGGGCAATGGAACGGGTATTGCCTTCATGGGTTACGACCCGCAGGAAAAGGTTTACACCTACGACGAATACAACAGCATGGGCGAAGTCACGCACTCCAAAGGCACGGTGGACGGCGACAACTGGGTCTGGACCAACGATATGAAAATGGGCCCCCAGACGATGAAGGGCCGCTTCTCCATGAAGATCGTCTCGCCCACCGTCTACACCTACAAATTCGAAATGTCGAAGGACGGCACGAACTGGACGCTCGTCATGGACGGCAAAGATACCAAAGTGAAGTAGTGCGCGCGGCCCGTGACAGCGCGAGCCGGACCCTCCATTTATAATCGTCAATTCAGCATTGAGCGGATGCCTTCACAATCGCGTTTCGGCGCGATTGTGCGGGCTCCGCATTTCTACGTAAAAGGCGAAACCGTGCTCGACTTCTTAGGCGATCTTCGACGAACTCATATGTGCGGGGCTCTGCGCCTCGCTGACGCAGGTAAGAAAGCTGTTCTCATGGGATGGGTCAACCGCCGTCGAGACCTCGGCCAGATCATCTTCATCGATCTGCGCGACCGCTCGGGCGTTGCCCAGGTGGTCTTCAACTTTGAATTGAACGCCGCCGTGCACGAGAAGGCCGAGCAACTGCGCAATGAGTATGTGATCGCCGCCATCGGCACCGTTAAAAAGCGCGACCCCGATACCATTAACCCCAACATTCCCACCGGCGAAGTCGAACTCGTAGTGGAAGAACTGCGCATTCTGAATGTGTCGAAGCAGCTTCCGTTCCTGCCGAGCGACGCCGTCCTCGCCAACGAGGAGATGCGCCTGAAGTATCGCTACATCGATCTTCGGCGGGACGTGATGCAGTTCAACATCGAACTTCGCCACAAAGTCGCGATCGCGATTCGCGATTACCTTTCGTCGCAGGGCTTCTTCGAAATCGAAACGCCCTTCATGACGCGCTCCACACCCGAAGGCGCACGGGATTACCTTGTGCCCAGCCGCGTCCAGCCAGGCATGTTCTACGCTCTGCCGCAATCGCCCCAACTGTTCAAGCAGATTCTCATGATCTCCGGCTTCGACCGCTATTTCCAGATCGTGCGCTGCTTCCGCGACGAGGACCTGCGCGCCGACCGACAGCCCGAGTTCACGCAGATCGATCTTGAAATGTCCTACCCGCAACCCGAGCGCGTCTGGGAAGTGGTCGAAGGTTTTCTGACCGCAGCCTTCAAAGCGGCCGGCCACGATATCAAGACGCCGTTCGCGCGCATGGACTAC
>JBEKOW010000014.1:0-32547 GCA_049521375.1 Terriglobales bacterium | reverse complement strand
TCGAACAAGGGAACGACTTTCCCGAACCTGAGCGAGTCGCCCTTCGAGCCCGACTACAATGGGATGGAGATCAACCCAACCTCCGGCATCCCGGACTGCTCTTTCAGCACGTCGGACCAGCCTGGCGCGCCCGAATTCTCCGGCCGCTCGAACCTGCTGGTAACCGGCGGATGCGGCCAGGGCAATGGCAACTGGACAGGCACTTTCAGTTGTGCTCCGCAATGCGTGCAGGTCTGCACCCCGGGAACACCAGCTTGCCTGGCTCTCCCCATCAACAACGCCCTTCAATCGAACGCGAACTTTGCCGCCATCGGACTTGACGGCGTCGACTTCGAGATCCAAGGTCCGATCGCCGTAACCGGCGATGTGGCCGTGGGATCAAGCGGAATGTTCCACCTATCCGATAACGCCTGGCTGAATTCGACACTGTTTGCCGAGCCGGCGGCACCGTGGCGGAATCGTTCTCAGCCGCGCAAACGGCCGCGATCAACCTGTCGAACTGGGCTGCCGGGCTCACCGCCACCCAATCCATGTACGACATTCAATCCTCGATCACGATTACCGGCAACGGCGGACAGAACGTAATCGATGTCGGCTACATCTACCTCCCGAGCGGCGGCACCGTCACCATCAAGGGCGGAGCCTTCGATACCTTCATCTTCAACATCCCATACGGGATTCTGCTGGATGGCGGCGCGAGCATCGCTCTCTCCGGCGTCACCCCCGCGCAAGTTCTGTTCAACTTCCCGGGAACCCTCGCCTCGATCAAACTTAACAATTCGACCACCACCGGCATCTTCCTGATGCCCACCGGGCCGACTCAAATCACCGCCGGAACGCATGTCAGCGAGTTCATCTCCGGCACCAAACTGATCCTCGATTGCAACAACACCACCATCACCGCCCCCGCTTGTGGACAGATCGGCACTCCCATCGTTCCCTACATCCAGGTGAACAACGGGAGCTGGCAGGAGGTCGACTATGCTACCGTCAGTCCGGGTGCGGAAGTCAATCTGGGGCCGCAACCTTTGAGTGGCGGTTCCTGGAGTTGGACGGGGCCGAACGGCTACACGTCCACCTCGCGCCAGATTAACAATATTCCGCTCAGCGTGGGTACGAACGTCTATGTCGCGATCTACACCGATTCGAGCGGAAGGCAGAGTTCGGAGACGTTCACCATCACCGTGAACTAACCGGCTGTCGAGCAGAGAAGCTAAATCGCGTCGCGAGACCGCAAATCCGGTCCTCGCGGCGCGATTTCTTTTTGCCCGTAACGTCATCCCGGACACGGTTTCCCCTCTTGCGTAATGCCATGGACGATTCATTGAGGACTCTGGCGCGGTGACAAGGGAGTTCGCCGGCCACCCGCGTCGATTTGCAGAACTGTGCAGTTTGGATCAGCTAAACCTTTCTCTTCAGCCCATTCTGTATAGGCTGCTGAACTCTCGAAGCGAAGGGCTGATCAGGGCTCTTGGAAAGAAATCCGTGAAACTGCCTCATATCGGCAAGAAACCGGCCCCCAAACTGCGCAATGCTCCCCAACCGCCGTTGTCACACCGCGGGGCTCCCGCTGATTCAGACCGTGCCCGGATGCCACCGCTTGTCGAACCTTCCGGCACCGGCCCGGAATTGGGTCCCGGAGATCGCGTCGAGGGTTTGGGTGACTTCGGAATCCCGACGGGAGAGTTTGGCACAGTCCGACAAGTAAATGAACATGACGCGCTCGTCAAATGGGATGACGACGGTCGAATAAGAGTCCACCAACTGTCGCTCAAGAAGGTGTAAGCGGCAAGCCATCTCGTCTCGATGCGCAGCCCCTTCCCGTTCCCGAAGTGAGCCATTCTGCACAGTATTTGAAAAGCGATTCAGCGAAATTAGCTACGTCAGTCGAAGGGATTCAAAGTCATGACAATTGTCGGACATACCGAGGGGTTGGCAACCCGGCGCCTGGGCGAGCGCCGTTTAGTTCCCGTGTTGTGTTGCATTCTGCTGCTCGCCGTTTGGCCGCGGACGCTGGGTGCTCAGCAAGCGCCGCAAGCTAGCCAGCAGCAGCCTCAAGACCAGCCCGCGCAGTCGCAGGCGGCTTCGGCGCCGCCCTACGCCCAACAGAGTCCTTCGCAGTTGCAGCGGCTCGTAGCGCCGATTGCCCTGTACCCCGATTCTTTGGTGGCCCAGATTTTGGCGGCGGCCACGTTTCCCGAGCAGGTCGTCGAGGCCGACCGATGGGTACAAGCGAATCCCGACTTGAAGGGCGACGCATTGGGTAAGGCCGTGGACCAGCAACCGTGGGACCCCAGCGTGAAAGCGCTCACCGCGTTTCCATCCGTGCTGGGAAACATGGACAAGAACCTCTCCTGGGCGTCTTCACTCGGCGATGCCTACTTCAATCAGCAACCAGATGTCATGGATGCAGTGCAGGTAATGCGCCGGCGAGCCCAGGCTGCAGGCGATCTAAAGACCACATCCCAGCAGAACGTGACCACGCAGGACGAGACGATTTCCGTTCAACCTTCCGACCCGGAAATCGTTTATGTCCCCGCTTATAACCCCTGGCTGGCTTATGGAGATCCGATCCTGGCTTGGCCGGGATGGTATCCATATCCCGGAATTTGGTTCGGCGGTCCATACCTGTCGTGGGGTGGAGGCTTCGGAATCGGCTGGTTCGGCGGCTACGGATGGGGGTGGAATCACTGGGGATTCAATTGGGGCGGCCGCTACGCGATGTACGGCGGCGGCCGGTACTACTCCCGCAGCAATACGTTTTATAACCGGAGTAATTTCTACCGGGCAGGTAGCGCACGCAGCGAGAACGGCATGCGGGGAGCCCCCGGGAACCGCTCTTATGCCGGGAACCGTTCTGCGAACGGGAGCGTTGGAGCGCGCGGCGAAGCTGGCAACCGTCCCGGCCCGACTGCCCGGCCTTTCGACGGAAACTCCGGGGCTGCGCGAGGATACGGGGCGCCCCGCGGTCAAAGCGGCGTGCGATCCGGCGCGTTCAGCGGCTACGACCATGGCGGACAGGCCCGGAACTACTCCTCGCGAGGCAGCGCCAGCATGGGCGCGGCCCGTGCCGGTGGAGGATTTCGCGGCGGTGGCGGAGGTTCGCACGGCGGTGGTGGTCATGGCGGCGGCGGTCATGGCGGCGGCGGGCGCCATTAATCGAAAGTTCCCGATTTCGTTGCTGAGTTTGCAAAGCTTGAACTGGAGAGATCAAATGCCACGCATCATCCTGAATTTCGACAAGCTCTATCGCGCGACCTTTTTTAAAGCGGCGGTATTCGCTGTACTCTTGACCGCGTGCTTCCTCACGCCATGCCTCGCCCAGCAGTTCGGCCAGAAAACTTTTCCCTCACCTGAAGATGCAGGCAGCGCACTCCTCGCGGCCACTCAGAGCAACAATGAAAAAGCGATGCTCGACGTTCTCGGCCCTGAGGGAAAGCAGATCGTCTCGTCGGGTGACGAAGCCGAGGATGCGCAAAGCCGCGCAAACTTCGTCGAGAAGTATCGGGAGATGCACCGTCTTGTGCAAGAGCCGGACGGAACTACGGTCCTCTATATCGGTGCGAGAAATTGGCCCACCCCCATACCGCTGATCGATAAAGACGGTTCCTGGTTTTTCGACACCGAAGCAGGGAAGCAGGAAATTTTGTACCGCCGAATTGGCCGCAATGAGTTATCGGCCATCCGCGTTTGCCAGGAGCTGGTGGCCGCACAAAACGAATTTCGCTCCGGACACGGCGACCAGTACGCCAGCAAGATCTTCAGTGATCCCGGGCAACATAACGGCCTGTATTGGAAACCTGCAGACGGCGAACCGCAGAGCCCGATCGGGCCGCTCGTCGCCGCAGCCGTCGCCCAGGGCTACACTAGGACTCAGGACGGCGCTCCAACTCCATACCGGGGTTACTACTTCCGCATCGTGACCCGCCAAGGCAAGAAGGGTTCAGGCGGCTCCAGAAGTTACATGGTCAACGGTAAATTGACTGGAGGCTTCGCGTTTCTGGCCTATCCCGCGGAATACAGGTCATCGGGAGTGAAGACATTCATGGTCGGCCCGGACGGAGTCGTCTACGAGAAAGATCTCGGCCAAAAGACGAATGCTGTTTCCGTAACGATGAAGGAATTCAACCCAGACTCCAGTTGGCAAGAAGCAGGCGATCAGCCGGAAGAGGATCAGGACACGCGGAAGCCCGGCAATTGAGAACCACCACCATCGCATGGTCGCAACCTAATCATGCCCATTACAATTTCTGCGTGCATCAGAAGTTGCGCGTAACGCCTGCGATGGAAGCTGGTTTGACGGGTCATCCGGTCCTTGACGGAATTGGTGGGATTATTGGATACCAAGGCCGGGCGGCGTGGGATCCTGCGAGTTCACTGACTCAGAAATTGGCCCCGACCGGGGAGAACCGCCCATGCTACGATGCCACAATGTTCAACTTTGGTCGCCCGAAAACAACTGGAGACTGGATCGTTCATCTCGCAGGAGCAATCGTCGCAATCTTCCTTGTGTGGTGGATGCTGCGACTCTATGTGCTGTGAGGAAGGGGATCTTATATGTGTTTGCAGGGCCCCTGATATTCTCCGTGGCTTCGATTGCATTATTGCTTCGCATATCCGAGCAGTCAGAACGATCGCTTTGACTCCCGCTCCAAATCTACATGAGCAGCGTGGCTAAAGAAGTCAACCACTCTAGCCCGCTGCTTGTCCGCCGCCCGTCGTTCTTTTCAGGAAGAGCGCCATCGGAATGCAGATCGCACAAAGTAGCGCCAGGTATCGGAAATCATCCACATAAGCCCAAAGTTGCGACTGGCTGTTGAGCGCGTCCTGCAGCAGTGCGAAGGCACGCAATGTGGCGCGTTTCGGACCGGCGTGCATCTGCATTCGCATCGTGAGCGAATGGACTTCTCTCTGCAGAATCCAACTCGCTCCTGAGAGCCAATGAGAACTCTCGTTTCTGTGAGTCTGAAGGTGCCGTTGCGCGATGGTATTGGCGGCTGAAATTCCCACGCTCCCGCCGATGTTTCGGACAAAGTTGAAAATGCCACTGGCGTTCCCGACTTCCGCTTTCGAAATTGTTCCCAACGAAACACTCGACAACGGTATGAAGACCATGCTTATTCCAAATCCGCCGAGAGTGATCGGCCAAAAAAGTGCAGTCGGAGAAATCTCCACGGTGAGACGGGCTAGCCAAAGTGTGGATAAAGCGAGGACAGTGAATCCGACAGCCACAATCTTTCGCGGATCTAACTTCGACACCAGTACCCCGACGCCGATCGATGCCGCGATGGAACCTAGTCCGCGCGGGCTCACCGCCAGGCCGGCCGAGGTTGCGTCGTATCTCATCATTGTCTGGAAGAAGACCGGAAGAATGCTCGTGAGGGAGTAAATTGCAGCGCCTAATATGAATACCAGGGCGCTCCCCACAGCCAGGTTCCTGTTGCTGAGCGCGCGCAAGTTTACCAGGGGCTTATTGTGAGTGAATTCGCGGATGAGGAAGGCGATCAGCCCGATGATCATGATCACGGAAGCCCAGCGGATTTCTGTATTCCCGAACCAATCGTCCTCCTGTCCTTTATCGAGCACAAATTGAAAGCATGAAATAAATAGGCCGAGCAGACCTAGACCCACGCCGTCGAATTTTCCGGGTTTGGCGTTCTTGATATAGGGTGGATCTTCGAGAAACTGTTTTTGTAGAAATATAGCAAGTAGGCCCACCGGAATATTGATGTAGAAGGCCCACCGCCAGGAAATAGCATCGGTGAGGTAGCCGCCGAGCGCCGGCCCGATCACCGGCGCTAAAACAACGCCTAGGGCGTAGAGTCCCATGGCTTGCCCCTGTTGCTCCGGAGGAAAACTCTCAACCAGGATCGACAAAGCAAGCGGTTGTAGCGCCCCGCCGGCTGCTCCCTGCACCGCCCGCGCGAGCAGAATAAAGGCAAGCGACGGGGCGATGCCGCAAGCGAAAGACGCGATGGTGAAGACAACGATCGAAACCATCAGAAAGCGTTTGCGGCCGAAGCGTTCTGCGAACCACGTGCTGGCTACCAGAAACACAGCATTCGCCACCAGGTAGACAGTGAGCACCCATTCTGCTTCGTCGTTCGTGGACGCCGTACTTCCCGCTATGTAGGGCACCGCCACGCTGGCAATACTCGTGTCCATCACCTCCATGAAGGTTGCGATCATCACGGAGATTGCGATAAGCCACGGGCTGTGGCTGGGCTTCCAGTTGCTGTCGCCGCCCGGCATTTCAGACTCGTTCCGCGGGATTCTTCATCATTGGCTCACCCGGCTAGCGCACCCAGACTTTCGGCTCGACTGACATGCCGGGCGTGAGACGATCGATTCCCGGCTGACCTGATTTGAAGCGTACGCGGACGGGAAGGCGCTGGACCACCTTCACATAATTTCCCGTGGCATTTTCGGGGGGCAGAAGGCTGTAGACGGCTCCGCTGGCGCCGGGCAGGGCCTCCACGTAGCCGTCAAAATTTTGTCCCAGAGCGTCGACGTGGATGGTCACGGATTGTCCCCGGTGCATTTTTTGTACTTGCGTCTCCTTGAAGTTCGCCGTGATCCATATGTCGTCAGTTTGTGTGAGAGCGAACATCTCCTGGCCCGGCGCGACCTGCGAGCCAACCTGCACTTGTTTGTCGCCGATCACCCCATCCACGGGCGCGTGGATTTTTGTGTATTCGAGATTGAGCGCTGCCTGATTGGCTTGCGCCTGCGCAGCGGCGACGCTGGCCTGGCGCGTGGCGAGTGTCTCTCGTTGGACAGCCACCTGTTTCGGAGCGTTATTTCTGGCCTCCCTGGCTTGCTGTCTAGCCTGCGCAAGCGAGGCCTCGGCTTGTTTCACCGCCTTCTCGGCCACCCGGACCATTTCCTTGCGTGACGCGACCAACGCCACTTGTGTGCGTTCGTCCGTGGCACGCTGATCATAGAGTTCCCGTGACACTTCTTCTTTTGCTGCCAGCAACCGGTAACGCTCTGCCTCTTGCGCGGCATTCGACTCGGTCGCTTCGGCTTGTTGAAGGTCGGCCATGGCGGATTGATATCTCTCTTGCGAGGCGTCGAGGTTGGCGGTTGCGCTGGCGACACCGAGTTCCGCATTTACAACCGCCGTGGACTGCGACGTTTCCGTTATGGGCACGTTTGGCGTTTGAGCTCGTAGCCCCGCTTGCGCCTGCGCCAGATTTGCGTCCGCCTGCGCTTTCGCGGCCTCATAATCGCGCGGATCAAGTTCGACGAGCAGCTGTCCCTTTTTGACGCGATCGGTGTTTTCCACATAGACCGCGGTGACGAATCCGGTGATACGCGCGCTGATGGGGGCAGTGCGGCCGTCGATGAAGGCATCGTCCGTATTCTGGTAGCTCTCGATGTATAGCCATATCAGTACAGCGCAAACGAGTAGCACGACAACTCCGATAACGATGAGCACGGTTCCTGCGGGATGTTCCCTCGTCCATCCCTGGACGCGTTCCGTCAGCGGAGATTTTGTCGCCTTAGCCTTAGCCTTATCTTCATCTTTTTCTTCTTTGTCCCCGTCTTCCTCTTTATCTGCACCGTTATCTTTTTCCGCAGCCCCCTTGCCGTTATTTTCGGACTTGTCCCCCTCGCCGTCGCCTTCTTGTCTTTTCTCGCCCTCCTTCTCATCTTTTTGATCTGACTTTTGTTCGTCCTGTTGCTTGCGCAGCTCATCAATCTCCGAGCGCAAGCGGGTCTGCTCTTCGTACAACATGCGAAGAACCAAAGCATGATCGGCGTCGGCTTGAGATAAAGGCTCGTTGGCAGTAGGTGTCTCGGGCATTTTATGTTCTCAGAAACTATTTCTCAGTAACTGCGGAAGTATTTGCTCGGCATTGCCCATGGCTCGGGCAAGCGAAACTTTGGCCAGGTTGTGTTCGAATACAGCGGTGATGTAATCGTCGTCCGCCTGCACGACCGCCTGTTCGGCTTGCACCACCTCTACCGTATCGGTGACCCCAACTACGAATCGGTCGCGCGATTGCGTGAGAGTGTCATGCGCGAGATCGACGTTGCTCTTGGCCACGGCAACCTGATCGGCGGCGGAATTTAGATTGATGAAGGCCTGGCGAACATCCTCGTCAACCTGGCCGCGCAGATCCTCCAACTCGGCCTTGCGCTGCTGGAGAACGGCAGAGGCCTGCTGGATGTCGCCACGAATTCGTCCGCCTTCGTAAAGCGGAATCGTCAGCGTGCCGGAGACGCTGTAGACGCCGGTCGAATCGTGGGTCGGCGTGAGTCCGGCGGCGCCGAAATCTGCATTCACCATCAACGTTGGAACTCGTTCGGCGCGGGCCGCCCTCAGTGCCGCTTCGGCTGCTCTCACTCCAGCATCTACAGCTTCGAGATCCGGGCGGTTCTTGAAAGCTCTCCCTAAAGCTGTTTCAAGAGTGAACTCTGTTAACGGCGAATAGTTATAGTCCTCCGCCACGGTGAACTTTTGCCCCAGCGGCAAACCGATAATTCGAGCCAAACGTAGATACTGCGTCTCCAGATCGGCTTGCAACGAGCGCAGGCGTTGCTCTTCAGTCTGAAGTTGCACTTGGGAGCGATTTACATCGAGGCGTGCGGCAAGCCCCAGCGATCGGCGATCGGCCGCCTGTTCATATATGGCACGCGAAGTTTCCACCTGCGCCTGGGCCGCGCCGACTCGCGCTCGGGTGGCGGTTACCTGCACGTACGTTCCAGCGACGGCGAGAACAACCAGATCGCGCGCATTACGAGTCAGCTTCAGGTTGGCTTTCAAATTTTCGGTCGTGCTGTGCAAATTGTCGATTCTGACGAGATCAAACACAGCCTGCTGCAGGCGAGCGGCCCGAGCATCGTAGAAGTTAAACTTCACTGCCTCGGGAAACATGTTCGATTCGACGCCCGCCGTTCTCAGATTGATGCGCTCCAGCGCCTCGCTCACGACAGTGTTAATTGTGGGCAGCAACTCGCTTCTGGCGACCGTGCGCTGGCCTCGGGCTTGCAGCACGGACGAGGCTTGATCGACAACTCCGAGGTTAGAGCGCAAGCCGAGCGATAGTGCATTCTCGAGGGTTAAGGTTAAGACGTTGCCGGAATCTCTGCCAATCGGCGTGCTACCACTGAATGGGCCCGCTACCGCGACTGAGCTATTGATGGTATTCACCGTGTTTCCGCCGCCGGAATTGGTTGTGCTCTGCGTCACGGACACTGAGTTGGCTTGCCCCTGTCTTCCCGATAACGGCAACGGCGCAGGCCGCGAAGGAACGATGGGCGCCTCCGAGGGGCTTTGGGCCCGCAGAGGAGCAGCGTAGGCGATTAGGCTGAGAGCGAGAACCCTCAGGCCTACCCCGGCCGGCCACTGCCTGAAAGCTGTATTTGGGCCGGCCACGCTGCTCATCTTGGACATTGGCTTGATGTTTTGAACTTTGGCGTGTCGACGGACGACATAATCGACAGTCTGTTATCGTGGGCCTTTCATTCCGGCATACTGGGACGGCGATTAGATGTAAGACGAGGAGCGTGTGTTGCCGGGTTAATTCGAGTCACTCCGGGGGTTTCCTTCAGCCAACTTGGCGAGCGCAAATTGACGGCGCAGAGGCTCACCCACGGCGGCAATAAGAAGTACCGCGATCGCAATGGTCGCGGCGTCACGCATTGTCTGCATCGATCCCAGCGAGACAAGAAGGGTAGTCGATAGAGATGCGGGTTGACTTGCATTGAGAGCCAAAGTAGCAGCCGTAGTGATTACGACTGACAGGACGGCGGCCCAGAGGCGAGTAGAAGTTATAAAGCCGGGGCATGCGAATTTCGGCGCGTTCCAGGCGGCAAGCAACCAGAGAGAGAGCATTCCTGCACCCAGTCCTGCCATGTGTCCCGCAATGATGTTGTACGTTCGGGCGCTCGGTGCGAGCGGCTTCTCCACCAATTCGTACGCGGTGGGACCGAGGCTGGCGAAGATAAGCGGTCTGTGCGCCGCCCACGCGATTGCGCCCATAACCAAAATGAGAGCCCCTTCTCCGAGAGAGCCGTAGAGGAGATTCTTGCCTTTTGTCATCTTCTTTGAACTGGAACTTCTACATTTGCACTCAACAGGCTCCGCCCTGTTAGCGGAGGTGGCTGCCTACTAACCCACCGAGCACAAGCGGGAGGTAAATGACAGTCGCTCGTAGCAGGGTGCAGCTGAGCGCCGGAATCGCAGCGCTCGAACTGTACAATGCGCGACAAAGCCGGGTTGCGTGCGAGCACAACCAAATTCCGGCAACTGTGGCGATTACGAAGTAAACGATGCCAGCAAGGTGCAAAGCATAGGGAATGGTGGTGACGGCAACCAGGAGGAGGGAACATAAAAGAATCTGTGTCGCAATGCGATGTCCGTTTGCATCCACTACCGCCAGCATGCGGATACCCGCTCGCCGGTAGTCTTCCCGATAAAGAAGAGCGATGGCATGAAAGTGCGGAAACTGCCACAGGTAGAGGATTGAGAAAAGCACAAGAGCACGCGAATTCATTGCGCCTCCCGCGCTTGTCCAGCCCAATACCACGGGCATTGCTCCGGGAATGGCTCCGACCGCCGTGCACGCCGGGCCATAACTTTTCCATGGCGTATACACCAAGAGGTAAACGACGCTTGTGAGCAGCGCAAGTATTGCGGTGAGGATGTTAGTCAGAAATCCCAGATAGAGAGCACCACCAATCACAAGACCCACACCCGCAGACATCGCTGAGCTAACCGGAATGCGGCCAGTCACCAATGGCCGCCGGGCTGTTCGTAACATTCTCGCGTCGCTCCCTCGTTCCAGCACCTCATTAAGGGCTGCGGCACCTGCGGCCACCGAACCGACTCCGACCACTATATGAATGAGGCTCGGCAATGACAAATGACCCATCGCCAGATACGCGCCGCACCATGATGTCAGCACCACCAGGGAGTTGACGCGCAGTTTGAAAAGTTCGGAATAGTCGGCCAGAACCCCTGACAGCGGAATCGGTTCGAACACGGCGGCGGCGGCGTTATCCATGTGTCCCTTTCGCTCCCTCGTCGTTTTCTCTTAGTCGGCGCGTCAACGTGCCTTTGGGCCGGTCGGATATTTCTTTGAGAGCTCCTTGATGATGTCGTCGGGCGGATTGCCGCCCTTGCAGGTCGGATGTCCAAAGCCGCTCGGGCTGTTGTTGTTCGACCAGTCAAGAATCATGTTGTCGTTATGATCGGGAGAGGGGCCCATGGGGACGGCATCGAGTTGCAACTGGTGCCGTACCTTCCAGGCCATGATGTGGTCGGCGCACGAAGTATCACCGCTCAGACCAAGACCGCCGACAATTTTTCCCTTGTTGCTATACAGAGGCAAGCCTCCGCCGAAAACGATTACACCCCCGATGGGCTTTCCCACCATGGGGTCGTCGGGCGTGCCAAAAGATGTGGCGGGGCCGAATACAGCCTGCGCATTCGGAGGTGCGCTCGTGGTGAGGCTGTAAAGGCTCTGCCCCGGCTGCGAAGCGGCGAAGACGTTGGCAGTGGAGAGTGCGTAATCGGACGAGCTTAAAGCATTTGCCGTGTTAGCCTTCTCAGCAGCAATGGCACGACTACCGGGCCATTGCTGTCCGCGATCATTGCCGCTGAAAACCACCGCGCATACAATGCCATCGCGGTTCACGGTAACGGCCCACTCCTGATTGCCCAGGCCACTGTTGCCGGTTGCTCCCTCTTTGACGACGGATTGCAATACGCCGCGCAATTTTGTGTGATCGGGCAGTGAAGAGCAATCGGGGTTGGATTGCCCGAAGGCTGGGAGAGCTATCAGCAGCGCGCAACAAGAAAGCAAGAGGCGGGAGAGTTTAATCGTCGCGGAACGTAACATGTGGAACCTTTCTTTATTTGAAATCCTGTCTATTTGAGCTGTCGCAAGTATGCGACTAAGTCTCGCAACTGCTGACCATTAAATTGTGTGAGGTTGGGCATGGCCACCTCGGGCTTGAGAGATTGCGCGTGTGTGATCCAGGCTTCCAGATAGGCGTCGTTGTTCGGATAGGAATTGGACGCGATGTTCATGCGGCTGGCAATGTGCGTCAGGTCGGGCGCCACTCGTCCGCCAGCCAAGGTACCGCGTACTTGATGACACATGGAGCATGGTCCCGCCATGAAGATCTGTTCGCCGCGTCGCGCCGCGTCGCTTGCCGGCTCGGCCCCCGACCGTAACTGGCCTTGCACCCACGCCTCGTAATCTGCTGGCTGTTGTGCGACAACCACGATCCGCATGTGCGCGTGCTGCGCACCGCAATATTGAGAGCAAGTGCCCCAATACACTCCTTCCCGGTCCGCCTGTATGCGGATGAAATTGGGATGGCCGGGGATAAGGTCAACTTTGCCATGAAGCGTCGGGACCCAGAAAGAATGAATCACGTCCAGCGAACGCAATTCGATGTCGACCGGTTGGCCAACTGGGATGTGGATCTCGTTCGCCGTCGTAAAACGCTGCGCGGGATCGCCCAGATATTGCACCTCCCACCACCACTGCCGACCAATAATTGTTATCGTGGGATGCAGGTCATGATGACGGGCGTCGTGGACTGGAAAACTGGCCATCAGCTTCAGTCCGAGAATAAACAGCACGCAGAGCACGCTGAGCGGAAAGGCGAGGCCACCCCATGCGATCCAGCCCTGGCCGCCGCCGACGTCGACCGGTTCATGCTCGGCGAGCGTGCCGCGCCGGCGCGATATCGCCCACGTAATCAGGACCCACATGAAGGCGGTGATCGCCAGGAAAAGGATCAGCATCAGCCACGACATATGCGCGATCCTATCGGCGGCTGGTCCTTTGGGGTAGAGCGTGGACTGCGTTTTCTGGCATCCCGAGAGAAGTAACAACGACGCTAGGGCAAACGCTCGCTTCATCGCTAATCCTTCTGCGTCGACTGGGTTTGTGTAGACTGGCCCGGGTGAATAATGGCGGGAGGCGCGACTTGTTCCCGGGCTGGAACTTCGGGCGGCTCCGGTTCGTCAGGTGTCCGCATGGACTTGATGTAGGCAACTAGCTTCCAGATTTGATCCTCTGGAATTTTGCTACCCCAGGACGGCATCCCTTCCCCGCGTCCTTCGGCGATCGAGTCAAAAATCTGGTCGTCACGATCGCCGAACAGCCAAACCTTGTCGCGCAGGCTCGGCCCCATACCGCCTCCCGCGTGACCGCCGTGACAGCCGGAGCAGTTGTACCAGTTAAAAAGCTTGCGCCCTTCCTGCAGCGCTACGGGATCGTTCGCCAAGGGGTTGGTCGGGAAGGTGACACGCTTGCCAGCACCGGGAATTGGGCCCACGGCGGTACTGCTCGTTGGAAACGAGGAGGCTGCTGGGCCTGGTGAAGAATACTTTTGACATCCGCTAACGCTGAGCAGCAGCAGGCTGATGATACCGATGATTTGCTTTTGCATTTTGGGCCACCTCATTCGCACGTCACCTCCTGGGCGTTCACTAAAGGCACGGAATAGGAGTTGAGCAATTGGCGAATCTCGAAGCGGTGGCGAAGAATGAATTCATTGAGTTTGTCGCGCAGCGCGTCGTTGCCCGGTCGAACTCCCATGGAAATGTCGAATGACAGCGGCAGTCGGCGATCGACGGGCGCGGCGCATACTGGGGTGGCCTCCAGTGGCTCGGAGGAATGTTTGGCAAAATAACCACCCAAAGGGCCCCAGACAACGGCAACATCGATTTCCTTATCGGCCACGGCTTGAACAATATCCCCGCCAGGATTCTGTTCTGAAAGTCGTCCGAATATGCTGTAACCTTCGAGGTTGCGGACAAGGCCGCGCTGGAGCAGCGCGGTTGTGGACGGCATGGCTTCATCCTCTTCGCCCGTCACATGAACACCAATGCGAAGCTCTTTCAAACGCGGGTCATCAAAAGACCGAATGTGAAGGTCGCGCTCGCGGCGCGAGACAAACACGTAAGTGGAACGGAAATATGGGACTGTAGTGCTGGCCACGTCGATTCCGGATGGGACCTCCATGACCACGTCGCAAACCCCGGCCTGCAAGGTATTCCGGAAAAACTTGTGGCGTTGCGGGAACCAGAAGTAAGAGAGGTTCATGCCGAGATCATTGGCAGCGAGTTTTGCGAGAGCGTTCTCGAAGCCCTGTTGCTGCTGGTTGGAGTAAGGAAGATTGTTCGGGTCCGCGCATACTCGCAATTCAGGATTTGCCGCCCAGGCCGGCAGCGCAACGCAAAACAGGAATGCCGCCAGCTTTTTAATAACCGAAGACATAGACGGCTCCTCCGGGGTTCGTCATCTGCTTAATTTTCTTCATGGCGCCTACCACCCCGAGCGCAGCATAATCGTCATCCGTGGAAACGCTGGGCAAAGCCACAGCGCCCATCCAGCCTCCGATGCCCGCGTAGATCGCGACGTATTGTTTGCCGTCGGGACCGATGAAGGTCATAGGATTTCCGATGATGCCGGAGGTGAGTTTCTGCTGCCAAAGAACGCTGCCACTGCGCGCGTCGACTGCCCTGAACCACCCATCCATGGTTCCGTAAAACACAACATCGCCGGCGGTTGCGAGCACGCCGCTATACACCGGCAGATCGGCTTCTTTGATCCCCCAAGCCTTCTTCGCATTTGCAACATCCCAGGCGATCAGTTCGCCCTGGTAACCGCCGGGGCCGGGGTACATTCGAACACTCGCGCCCAGGTAAGGAGTGCCGGCGATGTAATTGACGTCTTCGCCCGAGTAGTCCATGCAGGTGTTGTGAGCGGGAATATAAAGATAGCCGGTTTTAGGGGAGAACGAAGATGGGACAAATTCTTTACCGCCGGTGGACGATGGGCAAACTCCGCGGGCGTAGTGGTTGGTGTGGGGACGCTTGTCCGGGTCTTCGATGGGCAGGCCGGTTTTGAGGTCGTAGCCTTTGGCCCAGGTGACAGGAACAAAATTTTCCGCGGAAAGAACTTCGCCGGTCTCTCGATCAAGTACGAACATAAAACCAGTGCGACCGGGATGAAGCAGCAGTTTTCGCGCCTGACCCTGCCAGGGCATATCGACGAGAATGTTCTCCATGATCTCGTCATAGTCCCACCCGTCGTGTGGTTCAATCTGGTAAGCCCACTTCGCGGCCCCAGTCTCCGGGTTCCGCGCCCAAATCGTGATCGACCACTTGTTGTCGCCGGGACGCATGTCGTCGTTCCAAACGCCCGGATTGCCGGTACCGTAATAAATGAGGTTGAGTTCCGGATCGTAGGAGATCCAGCCCCAGATGGTTCCACCTCCCATATGCCACTGGTCCGGGGTCCAAGAACTCACGCCCAAATCTTTGCCTTGATCTTTGGGATAGAAGGCCTTGAAGTCCGAGCCGATGAGAGCGTCCTTATCGGGGCCGCTGTTGTAAGCGCGCCACAGGATTTTGCCGGATTTCAGATCAAGGGCCGTGAGCTTTCCGCGCACTCCAAGTTCGCCGCCGCTATCTCCGACCAGTACAGTGTTTTTTACGACTATCGGAGCCATCGTGACGGTTTCGCCCAGGTCTTCATCTCCCACGGTGGTCTTCCACACCAGAGTTCCTTTTTCTGCGTCGACAGCAATAGTGTTGCCGTCGAGCGTGGCGTAAATAATTTTGCCGTCGGCGTAACTCGCGCCCCGGTTGACGACGTCGCAACATGCGATTCCCTGCGAGCGCCCATCGGGATTGGGTTCAAATCTCCACTTCATCGGGTAGCCCGGCTTGGTCAGGTCCAGGGCGATGAGGTAATTGGGAAACGGCGTGACCATGTAAAGCGTTTTGTTAACCACCAGCGGCCCACCCTCGTGCCCGTGCGGAATCCCATCCGCCATCATGCCGACCACGTGAAGGTTTTTGACATTGCCTGTATTGATTTGTGAAAGAGGACTAAAGCGCGTGTTGGCGTAGTCGCCCGCAGGCATCGTCCAATCGCCCGTCGGGAGCGGGCTGACCAGATGAATTCCAGCCTGCGAGCCGGGGACGTCGCTGGCGCCGGGAGCCTTCTGTCCCCATACTGACACCGTCATGAAAATCGCGAACAGTACGGAATAGAAAACGCGAGTCATCTTTTGCTCCAATCCTTTCGTCATCCTCACCGCAGCGTGTATAAAAACGCGGCTGCGTCGCGTGCTTGTTGGTCGTCGAGGCCCAGGTTTGGCATAGCTGTGCCCGATTCCACCGAAGGCGGATTCTCGATCCAGCGGACTAGGTTGTCGGGCGTGTTCGGAAGTTCCCCCGCGATCATGGTGCGGCGACTGAAAGAGTTCAGCGGTGGTCCGAGTTCACCGTTGGCAGCGTGAATTCCAGGAATCGTGTGGCATGCTCCGCAGCCTGAAGATTGGATTACTTTCCTGCCGTCACCGGCATTGCCGCCGGTCGCGACGCGGTAGGGAGCAGTCAGGCGCCCACCGGCGCAAGCGGCGAGCAGCAGACAGGATAAGGCTGCGGCCAACAAAAGCAGCGGCTTCATCTGGCCCTCACACAAAGATCGATCATCGCGAGAGGAATGCCTAACCAGATAATTCCGATCCCCAGCGTGAAGCTGACAAAAACTCCGATCAGCGCCATATACTCTTCGCGCCCGCGTGCCTCGGCGTTCACAAGATTTTCGCCGCGTGAAAGTTCGCGCCAGTTGCGGAACGATACTCCACCAGCTGAAATCGCCGTAATCAGAAGCACGAGCGTCACCACGAGATAAATCACCTTCACTCCGGGTTCGAAATGTGCTCCGCCGTACTGCTCCTTTCCGAGGCATGCCTGCCAGGTGATCAATAGATCAAGGATGCCCAGCGCGATCCAGGATCCGGCGGAACCCGCGAAGCCAAACCAGAGTCGCGCCGGCGATATCGGTTGTCGAGTTCGAGATTGATCGTTCATACGGTCACAAGTGAGGTCCTATGTAGAGAATGGCAACCACCACAATCCAAATTACGTCCACGAAATGCCAATACATGGCGGCCACGTGAAAGGGGCGGTAAGGCGACTCCAGCGCTGGCGCGTAACGAGGCAGAACGAGCACGTAAGCGAGGATCAGAAGACCCACGATCAAGTGGGCCGCGTGAAAAGTCGTGATGGTGTAAAAGATCGAGCCGTAGGAGTCGGTATAGGGGGTCAAATGCTCCCAGTGCGCGCTGTACTCAAAAGCCTGAAGAGTGAGAAAACCAAGCCCGATCAAAATGGTCAGGGCGAGAGCTATGCGTGCGGCGGCGTATCGTCGATTCTTAACCTGCAGCTCTCCCCAGTGCAGCACCAGGCTGCTGACGATCAAGACGAACAGCATGGGGATTGCGAAGTTCAGTTTGGGGAGTTCTTCGATTCTCCAGCGCTCTTTATTGCTCGCCAGCATGAAGTAACTCGCGAATAGAGCGATAAAGAGAAAAGACTCGGTCAGGATGACCAGCCTCATGGCAAAGGTGCCGCGCTCGGTCTCGATGGGAACCGAGATTCCACGACGACGACGGACGGGAACAACGGTCGTCGCGATCATATTAGTTCGACCTCCAGCTCGTGCTCCAGCTTTTCGGCCGGTGTGGGCCACAGCCAGAAATAGCCGGCAAACAAGGTTGCGAGTGCGCCGGCCAGCGCGACCCACATCCATTGAAATATGAGTGCCGCAAACAGCAACATGAGAGCGAGCGCGACCAGGAGCGGAGAGATCGTATCTTCAGGCATTTTCATGATGGACTGCGGTTCGCCGTCGAGCCAGGTGGTCGAAAGAGTCTCGCGGCCTTCGTCGAATACGCGTTCGTTCTCCGGGTCGTATTCTTCATCGTGGTCATCCCACAGCGGATGTCGTGAGACGACAGTAGGGATGTGTACGGTCGCGTAGGAAGCGGGAGGAGAATCGGTTTCCCATTCGAGGGAGTCTGCGTTCCATGGATTCTTGCCCGCAAGCGCTCCAGTGCGAAGACTTTGGAAGAAATTGATAATGCTAAGCAAAATGCCGGTACCAAAGATGAAGGCTCCTACCGTTGCCGTCATATTCAGTCCGTCCAACCCAAGGCCCGCGGGATAGGTATAGATGCGGCGCGGCATGCCGCCGAGTCCCGCGAGATGCATGGGAAAGAATGCCAGATTAAAGCCGATAAACATTACCCAGAAGCTCCATTTTCCGAGGCGCTCGTTCAGCATCCGTCCGGTCATCTTGGGCAACCAGTAATAAAACGCCGCAAACACTGGAAACACATTCGCTCCAATCAACACGTAATGAAGATGAGCGACGATGAAATAGGTGTCGTGCACTTGCCAGTCGACCGGTATGATCGCGGTAAAAATTCCATTCAGGCCGCCAATCACCAAGAGCGCAAGAAAACCCATGGCGAAGTGCATAGCCGCGGTGGGAACGGGTCTTCCCTTCCAGATGGTGGCGATCCAGCAGAACACTTGTACGGCACTAAAGATGGAAATGGTCATACTGCCGGCGCTGAAAAAACTCATCGCGATATCTGACATGCCGACGGCAAACATATGGTGCAGCCAGACGCCAAAACCAACGACTCCCGTCAACACGGTGGAGATGGCCACGAACGGGTAGCCGACGATTGGCCGCCGCGAAAAGACGGGAATGATCATCGAAGCCATTCCGGTGGCAGGAAGGAAGACCACGTAGACCCATGGGTGGCCGAAGAACCAGAACAACTGTTGCCACAGTAAAGGCTCGCCGCCCAGGCGCGAATCGAAGAAATGCGTTCCCCAGCGGCGGTCCAGTTCGAGGAATACGCAGTCCACTGTCAGCGCAGGCAATGACATCAGGATGGCAAACGAAATTGTCAGCGTGCTGTAGAGAAAGAGCGGCATGCGGCTGATCGTCATACCCGGTGCGCGCAGGCGAAAGATCGAGACAATAAAGTTGATGGCTCCCACCGTGGTCGAAATCGTCAGGAAAATGAGGGCGAGGGCGTAGAAGTCCATCCCAAATCCTGGGGAATAGCGGGTGCTGGTATATGGCACGTAGGCAAACCAGCCGCCGTGGGGCGACTGTCCCAGGCATGCACTGAGGTAGAGGAGAATGCCCGACAGCACGAAGGTCCAATAGGAAAAGGCGTTGAGACGAGGAAACGCCATGTCGCGCGCGCCAATCATCAAGGGGATCAGATAATTAGCAAAGCCGGAGAGGATGGGCGCGGCATACCAGAAGATCATGGTCATGCCATGCATGGTGAAAAGCTGATCGTAGGCTTCAGGGGTAAGCCAGGACTGATCGGAACGCGCCAACTGAATGCGCATGATCAGAGCCTCGACTCCACCGATGATGAGAAAAATAAAAGCCGTCGCCAGGTAGCGATGACCGATTTCCTTGTGATCGACGGTGGAGAGCCAACCATACACCGTCTTCGGAGTCTCCCAGATTTCTTGCAAACGCTGCCGAACAGCCGTCGTGCCGGCGCTCATGAATCTTTCTCTGGCCCTGTCTGACAAAAAACCGATGGGCGCAGTAAAGATGTCTCCGGAATTAAAAGGGATGCCCGGAAAATTATCGCGTCCGCGTTAATCCCTCCCACGAGCTTTTGTCGTGTACGCTCGCGCACAGTTAAGTCGAGACACAAAGGTAAGTACGGCATCGCTTTGAGCACACCGCGCATCCCAATGCCGCACTCGATCCGGTCTCCCGGTAAATGCCCTCTTGCAGCGAGCATTCCGATGTCCAGAAAATCTCTTTGCTCGATGTTGCTGGCAGGTGCTGGTCTGGCCCTTTTGGCAGCCAAAGGGTCTTCGTTTAGGGCAAGACCCGGAGCAAGGCGCGGACCGCAGCCGCAATAGGTCCCGCCAACAGATAGATGAGGCGACGCGTCGCTATCTTATGTACATCATCATGCCGATCTGGTCGCTCAGTGGTTTTCTGGATTGGTTATGGCACCGTCAAACCAGGATTGAGACAACCAGTGGAGTGAAGGAGTCGCTCATGCACCTGCTTATGATGGCTGCGGCGGGAGCACCCATCCTGACCGGACTGTTTCTTGAGATGAACGCGGGAACTCTTGCCTTGATGGGAGCAGGTTGGCTGGCCCGCGAGATGACTGTTGTCTGGGATGTTAATTACACGAACTCGCGCCGCACGATTTTTCCCCGCGAGCAACACACCCACGGTTACATGCAAACCATCCCGTTTGACATTATTGCCACTATGGTTTGCCTCCATCCTGAAAAATTCTTGTCATTGTTAGGAACGGGACCTGAAAAAGCTGAATTCAAGCTCCGGTTCCGGAAACCTCCAGTTCCGTTGAAAGACTTCGTCGCAATTGTGGCGTGCATGGGCCTGCTTACTGGTTTGCCCCACGTTGAAGAACTCTGGCGCTGCTATCGTGCGAAGCGGGCCGGCTTGGCGGGAAGGGACATTCCGGAGTGTGCGAGGGAACTCTACGCGTCCTAGCTGGCGAGTGTTAGGCGTTGGCATCCCGGCTGAAGGCAGCCCATGCGTTCACAGCCGCTGTCCGCTCGATCCTGCTTTCCTGTTCCGACTAATCGTAGAGCATTCATTGCCAACGGGGACACCAGCCCACACCTCGGGACGCTGAACTTCAGAAGCTCAGAGAAATCTCGTTGCGGTCGTAGGGAATCCGCAAATCAATTCCGCATTGCTGATTGGCGCTGATCGTTGCCTTCAGGTCGAGCATGCCCGTTGGGACGATACGCTGCTGACGATCAATGCTGATAGACAAATTGCTTGCCGTCAGCACAAATCGCCGGGTTTCCAGACGTTCCCCGTTTGCCAGAATAAATATTGTCGGCGGTAGGCTTTTGCCCAATGTTGAATTTGCAGCACCCGGAACCTCGATCACCAGAGGTTTATGCACACGAGGTTCCACCGGCCGTTCTTGAGATTGCAAAATCGTGTAAAGCGGTGAAGTCTCATTCACTTCTGCGTCCGGTTGCCCATCCCCTGATGGCTCCTCCGTATATGGCAAAAAGTAGGAACCGAAGTTGTCAGAGGGTCTGCGAGAACGACCTCGACGAAAGCTGTTCGGGGCCCCGTTCCCGACTGAACCTGAGCGAACAGGCGATCCCGAAGAGCCAATAGCTCGAAATGACCCGCCCGCTCGTTGGGCTTGCAGAGACCCGCATAGAAGGGAGGCTACTAACAGCGCAAACACAGCTACTCGCAACATGAAGAAATTATACCCAGAAAAACGACAAGCGCCCCCAAACCCGTGGAGTCCTGGGCGTTCCCGTTCAAGCTCGCATTGCAGCCTCTGTGATGGCTGCCGCCGAGGGAAATGGCTCCGGGGTGCCAGCGGGCCGAGCCGCAATGCTAGTCACTTCGTCTGGTCCTGCCATGCCGTCCCAGCCCTCGGTACAATGGTCCCGGTTCACGCGGGTCGAATAATTCGGCTTCGAGGTTTTGCTCATGTCAGAACGGATGCCATCATTGTTTTTCGGGCACGGAAATCCCATGAATGCCCTGCTCCACAATCCCTACACCGACCAGTGGATGGCGGTTGGAAAAAAGCTGGCCAGACCGAAGGCCATCCTCTGCGTGTCGGCGCACTGGTACATTGGAGACGCCGCCGTGACCATCAGCGCGTCTCCGAAGACCATCCATGATTTCGGCGGGTTTCCGCGAGAACTCTATCAGGTGCAGTATCCAGCACCCGGCGATCCCGCCCTTGCCGCTCGTGTTCAGCGCTTGCTCAAGCCGTTGCCCGTGAGATTCGATGAACACTGGGGGCTCGACCATGGTGCGTGGTCGGTTCTCGCGCATGTGTACCCGCGATCAGATGTCCCGGTTGTTCAACTCAGTATTGACGAAACCCAGCCGCCGTCCTTCCATTATGAAATTGGGAAGCGTCTTGCGCCTCTCCGCGAGGAAGGTTTTTTGATCGTGGGCAGCGGCAACATCGTGCACAACCTTCATGCGTACGCGTGGGGACGGCACACGCAAGAGCCCTATCACTCGGCGATCTCGTTCGAAAAGAGAGTGCGTGAACTAATGCTCGCCGGTGAACCCAACCCACTGGTGAACTACGAACACAGGCTCGGCAGCGAGGCGTTGCTGGCGGTACCTACGCCCGACCACTATTTGCCGCTCCTATACTTGCTCGGCACCCGCGCGCCCTCGGAAACTGTTGCATTTCCGGTTGAAGGTGTGGACGGTGGGTCGATCTCCATGCTTTCCGTGCAAATAGGTTAAGTTGAACGGGGATATTGTGCTGACAGCAAACGAAAGCGCCCCGGACTCATAGAGTCCGGGACGCTCGTTTGATCAGCCCTCCCCCGAAAGCTGTTCAATCGCAACTTTATGCTCTACCCCTGAAGCCGTGAATGGCCCCTGCGTGCTGGAAGGTGACTGAAAGTAACCAGCCATGCGTGACCGTAGAGCTACAGTGTGACACCAACGATCAAAGCATTGCGTGTCTTTTCAGGACCGTCCGAGACCGGCGCATCCCAAACTCATCGGGCAGAAATGGAGTGCCCGCGCCAAGCGATCTCGGATGGATTTGGCTGGGTTCAAACCTGCGTACCAGCCCCAAAACCGCCCTTCGGAAAGGAGAACCGCCGAACCACAAACCACTGTGCTGCAGCAACATACATGGTGGGCAGTGCGTGACTCGAACACGCGACCTCCTGCTTGTAAGGCAGGCGCTCTAACCAACTGAGCTAACCGCCCACGTTCTTAAAGCAATGACTTGGAAGCCATCTGGTGATCACCTTCCAATTTCCCCACAAACCGGATTCTTTCTGGGTTGTCGAGCAATTCGACGGTTTCACAAGCGCGTTATTCGAAGTGCCGGTGTCGTGACGTGTCATAGCAGAGGACATGTGACCGACCTTAGCCATTGTAAACCGGAGGAGGTATTCCCCGCTCTGCCATCATGGTAATGGCCTTATCAGCAACCGCCGTTGCAGCCGCATCACGGAGATTCCGCCAAGCTGTTCTCCAACTGGCATGACTAATCCGCTGTCTGCCGCCCTATCGGACTCAGGTCTCGGACGGTGAGCGTTATTGCTCAGATTGCAAGCACCCATTTCAATAGGCTTGCATCGATGGGGATCTGTTAGTTCCTGTCGAAAACACTGCTGTCGTCGGCAAGGCTGCAGAGTTTTATTTCGACGGCCGGGCTGGGCGGTCAGGTATCTCATTGCCGGTACACGTGGATAGCTGGGCGTGTGCGCATGCAAGAGAGTCCTGACTTCAGAAGGTCCGAAATAGGCCCGATCATGCCGCCTGAAGCGCGGCCAACATGGACCTGCAGATGAGAAATGAATCGTCTTCTTCGAATTATGGCGCCGTGGTTTCCGTACGCGGCAGCGTGGTCGATGTGCGGTTCGATCGGAACTTGCCGTCAATCTTCTCGGTGCTGCGCGCCGGAGCGGGACGAGAAATCGTGGTCGAAGTCATGACCCAGCTCGATGCGCACCGGATACGCGGCATTGCCTTGACGCCCACGCAAGGTTTGGCCCGGGGAATGCCCGTCGAGGACACGGGCGCCCCCCTGCAAGCGCCGGTCGGCAAGAAGATCATTTCGCGGATGTTCGACGTCTTCGGTCACGCCATCGACTGGCAACCGCAGCCCGCGCATGTGCAATGGAGAACCGTCCATCGAGCACCCCCGCCGCTGTCCGAGCGCTCCACCAGGTCCGAGGTCTTCGAGACAGGCATCAAGGCCATCGATGTGCTCGTACCGTTGGAGCGCGGTGGTAAAGCAGGCTTATTCGGTGGCGCAGGCGTGGGCAAGACGGTGCTGCTCACGGAGATGATCCACAACATGATCGGGCATCAGAAAGGCATGAGCATTTTCTGCGGCATCGGAGAGCGCTGCCGCGAAGGCGAAGAACTCTACAGCGCCATGAAAACAGCTGGCGTGCTTCAGAACATGGTGATGGTTTACGGCCAGATGAATGAACCGCCGGGCAGCCGGTTTCGGGTGGGTGATGTGGCGCTGACGATGGCCGAGTATTTCCGCGATGACGAGCATCGAGACGTTCTCTTGCTGATCGACAACATTTTCCGTTTTATTCAGGCAGGCATGGAAGTATCCGGCTTGATGGGCCAGATGCCGTCGCGCCTTGGTTATCAACCCACGATGAGTACGGAGTTGTCAGGGCTTGAGGAACGCATCGCCAACACCCGCGCCGGAGCGATCACGTCCATCCAGGCAGTGTATGTACCGGCTGACGATTTGACCGACCCGGCAGCGGTGCATGTGTTCTCGCATCTCTCGGCTTCGATCGTGCTCTCGCGCAAGCGGGCGAGCGAAGGCCTTTATCCGGCCATCGACCTGCTCCAATCCAGCTCGAAAATGGCGACGCCCGGCATCGTCGGCGACCGGCACTACAAACTCGCCCAAGACATTCGGAAGACCCTGGCGCAGTACGAGGCCCTCAAGGATATCGTCGCCATGCTCGGCCTGGAACAGCTCTCGCCGGAAGATCGCAATGCAGTCGCTCGCGCCCGGCGACTGGAACGCTTTCTCACACAGCCGTTTTTCACGACCGAGCAGTTTAGCGGGATCCAGGGAAAGCTGGTTAGTCTCAAAGACTCGCTCGATGGCTGCGAACGGATTCTGCGCGACGAGTTCAAGGATTACCCGGAGAGCGCGCTCTACATGATCGGAGCGATTGGCGAAGCGAAAAAACCGGATGATCCGAAAACAAAACCGCCAACCGAACCGAAGATCGATTCGAAAAACAAACCTGATGTCAAAACAGCACCCGACACTGCACCCGAGGCGAACACAGCACCAAAATCAGAACTGACAACACAGTCAGCCATGGCCCATGCATCTTAAAATCCTGCTTCCGTTCGAGATCTTCGCCGAGAAGACGGACGTCTTGCGCATCGTTGCCGAAACCCGCGAGGGGTCGTTCGGCATCCTGCCTCATCGCCTCGATTGCGTTGCGGCGCTTGCTCCCGGGATCCTGACTTACGAAACCAAGAAAGACGGAGTAGTTTACCTCGCCGTCGATGAAGGCGTGTTGGTCAAGGCCAGCGAGGATGTGCTCGTCTCTGTGCGCCACGCCATCGGCGGGACAGATCTCAGCCAGCTCCATGAAGCGGTGAAACGAGAGTTTCTGGCACTCGACCAAAGCGAGCGCGACGTTCGGGCTGCAATCGCCAAAATGGAAAGCGGCCTCATCGGCCGGTTCGCGGAGTTTCAACATGAGCGATGAGCCGAAGAGTCAATCCGCAAACGAGGAGACCGAATTTGTACAGCAGGTGACCGCGAAGGCTGCGCGTAAGCTCAGGGTGCAACGGGACGGCAAGCAGGCAGTCTGGTTTGGTCTCGGCATGTCCGGCCTCATCGGCTGGTCCGTCGCGGTGCCGACGCTTCTGGGCGCGATGCTCGGCCTTTGGTTGGACCGGCGCTATCCGGGAACTCGTTCATGGACGCTCATGTTGCTCGTCGCTGGATTGTGCATCGGCTGCGCCAATGCCTGGCATTGGGTGGCGCAGCAGGTCAAGGCCATGCACGACGAGCCGGAGCAACAAGAATCGGAAGGCAAGGAAGAGGAGATGAAAGATGAGTGAAACCCTCGCTCTGATCTCCGCTCTTCTCCTGTCCCTGCTGGCTGGCCTTTTACTCGGCGCAATTTTCTTCGGTGGCCTTTGGTGGACAATCCGGAGGGGCGTCTCGTCCAGACAACCGGCCGTGTTGTTCTTCTCCAGCCTGCTGCTGCGAATGGGAGTCGCGCTGGCTGGTTTCTATACTGTGGCGCGCGGCGATTGGCGAAGAACTCTCTCTTGCCTGGTTGGATTTATCCTCGCGCGCATCCTGGTGACCTGGCTTGCTCGCGTGCCGACTGCAAAGATCGAGAGCGCACAGAGTGCGGGTGAAGCATGTCGATAAATCTCACCTCCGACCAGCAGATTTTCTGGCAGCACGGTTTTGCGAAACTTAACGGAACTATCGTCATGACGTGGGCCACGATGATCGTGATGTCGTTGGGCGCAAAGCTGATCACACGCAAGCTCAAGACCGAAGGCGATATCTCGCGCTGGCAGGGCGGCCTTGAAATCGTCGTCACTGCAATGGAGGAACAGATCCGGGAAGTCGGCCTGAGCGCGCCCGCCAGGTATCTCTCCTTTCTGGGCACGCTCTTTCTGTTCGTTGCCACGGCCAGCCTCGCTACCGTGATTCCGGGTTATAAGCCGCCAACAGGTTCACTTTCGACCACGGCGGCCCTTGCCCTGTGTGTGTTTGTCGCCGTACCTCTGTTTGGTATCCGTAAGCAGGGGTTCGTTGCCTACATCAAGACTTACACAAAGCCGACTTTCATCATGCTGCCGTTTAATATCATCAGCGAACTGTCGCGCACGCTCGCCTTGGCGGTTCGTTTGTTCGGCAACATGATGAGCGGAGTGATGATCATCGGCATCTTGCTCACCATCACGCCCTTTATCTTTCCGATTTTCATGACCGTACTCGGTCTTCTCACCGGCATGGTGCAGGCTTACATTTTCAGCATTTTGGCCACGGTCTACATTGCGGCCGCCACCCGCACACCGAAACTGAAAGTGGCCGTTGTTCAAACTAAGGTTCGGAGTAAGGTCCAGAATAACGTCCAAGCCAGGCCCGAGCCGAAGAATCTGAAAGCGCAACATTAAAGTTTAGTGATAACAAGGACTCCTTATGGATAGCATTACCGTCGTCGCAGTCGTATCAATCGCCACCGCCGGAATTACCACCGGCATCGGTTGTATGTGCCCGGCCCTCGGCGAGGGCCGGGCGGTGGCTACCGCCCTCACTTCTCTGGCGCAGCAACCCGACGCATCGGCCACCATCACGCGGACGTTGTTCGTCGGTCTCGCGATGATCGAATCGTTGGCCATTTACTGTTTTGTGGTCTCGATGATTCTCATTTTCGCAAACCCGTTTTGGACCCACGTCATCGCTCAAACCGGAGGGAAATGAGCCATGCTCATCGACTGGTTCACCGTCGGGGCACAGGTACTCAACTTCCTGATCCTGGTGTGGTTGTTGAAGCATTTCCTCTACAAGCCCATCCTGAACGCCATCGACGCGCGCGAAAAGCGCATCGCATCCGAACTTGCGGATGCCGATGCGAAGAAGAACGAGGCACAAAAGGAGCGCAACGACTTTCAAAACAAGAACAAGGTATTCGATGAAGAGCGCGGCGCGCTTCTCACCAAAGCGGCGGATGAAGCGAAAGTAGAGCGCGAGCGCCTTCTCGACGAAGCGCACAAAGACGCGGATAATTTACGCGCTGCGCAAGCGGCCGCATTGCGAAGTGACCAAAAGAGGCTGGGCACTGCGATCACGAACCTGGCAACGCAAGAGGTCTTTGCGATCACGCGCAAGACTCTCGCAGACCTCGCCACCGTCACTCTCGAAGAACGCATCGGAGAGGTCTTCACGCGCCGCTTGCGCGAAATGGACGCAAAGGCCAAAGCCTTGCTCGGTGCGGCTCTCAAGGCATCGTCCGAACCTGCCGTCGTTCGGAGCGCGTTTGATATGGGTGCCGCGCAGAGGGCTGCGATTCAAAATGCGCTGAACGAAACCTTCTCGGCGGAAATTCATATCCAATTCGAAACCTCGCCAGATTTAGTGAGCGGGATTGAACTCATCTCGAATGGACAAAAAGTAGCGTGGAGCATCTCGGATTATCTGGTCTTGTTGGAAAAAGGCGTCGACGAACTGGTAAAGAAAAAGGACGAGGCCGCGGCGAAAGCCGGGCCGAAGGAAGAACATAAAGCTGAAACCAAGACCCAAGTGAAACCCCAGCCCGAGGCTGAAAGGAAATCCGATCCCAAGACGGAAGTGAAAGCTGAGACCAGGCCAGAATCGAAACCGGAGATCAAGCCCGAGGCGGCTAAGCCCGAAACTGTGAGCGCATGAACACGGAACCAGAGAGCCTGCAGCACGAGTTCGACCTCGCGCTCGCCGGAATAAGACAAGCGCGCGAGGCCTTCATGCCGGGACTCACGCTGCGCGAAGTGGGCATCGTCACCAATGTCTCCACTGGAATTGCCACTCTTTCAGGCCTGCCCGGCGTGGGATATGAGGAGTTGGTCAGATTTCGCGGCGATCTCTTGGGAATCGCGTTCAACGTGGATGAGGACGAAATCGGCGTGATCCTGCTCGGCGAATATCAGGATCTGCACGCGGGCGACGAAGTCGAACGCACCGGGCGGGTGATGGACATAGCAGTCGGAGATAGTTTGCTGGGACGGGTGATCGATCCGTTGGGCAACCCGCTCGACGGCAAAGGCCCGGTAGCGGGCGACCAGCGCCTGCCGGTCGAGCGCCCAGCCCCGCCCATCATGGACCGCGCACCCGTAGTTATACCTTTGCAGACGGGACTGAAGGTGGTCGACGCGCTCATTCCGATCGGACGTGGCCAGCGCGAATTGATTCTCGGCGATCGACAGACCGGCAAAACGGCCATCGCGATCGACACGATCTTGAACCAGCGCGGGCAAAATGTAGTCTGCGTGTATTGTGCGATCGGCCAGCGCGCTTCGGCCGTCGCCAAGGTGGTGGCCAACCTCCGCGAAAAAGGCGCAATGGAGTACACCGTAGTGGTCGTCGCGGAAGGGAACGATGCTCCCGGCCTTGTCTATATCACGCCCTACGCCGCGACGAGCATCGCCGAATATTTCATGGAAAAGGGCCGCGATGTGCTCATCGTTTACGACGATCTGACGCAGCACGCCCGCGCCTATCGCGAGCTTTCCCTGCTACTGCGTCGTCCGCCGGGGCGCGAAGCGTTTCCCGGCGATATCTTCTACATTCATTCGCGGATGTTGGAGCGGGCGACGCATCTCAGCAAGGAGCGCGGAGGTGGTTCTCTCACTGCGCTTCCCATCATCGAGACCGAGGCGCAGGATATCTCCGCCTACATCCCAACCAATCTCATCTCCATCACAGACGGTCAAATCTACCTGTCGCCGACTCTTTTCCAACTCGGGATCCTTCCCGCGGTCGACGTCGGCAAGTCCGTTTCCCGCGTAGGCGGAGCGGCGCAGCGAGCGGCATATCGAGCGGTCGCCGGCAACCTCAAACTCGCCTACTCGCAGTTCGAGGAATTGGAAACGTTCGCGAAGTTCGGCACACGTCTCGATGAATCCACGCGCAAGATCATCGATCATGGGCAGCGCATTCGAGCGTGCCTCAAACAGCCGGAATCGCAGCCGGTATCGATGATCGAGCAGATCGTTGTGCTCCTGGCTTTGACGGCAAACCTGTTTGACCCGGTGCCTATCGAGAAAGTAACCGATGCGGAGCATGCAATACAGAAGGCGACGTCGGAGATCCCAGCGGACATAGCGGGACGGCTAACGTCAGCAGACAAATTGAGTGACACCGACCGAAAGGCGATTCTGGAAATGGCCACGCGCGCGCTGGCTCCGTTCCAGCCCACGCCTAAACCGAAGCTCCCCGAATCCAAAAACGACACCGCAGCCAAATCGACTGTTAAGCCGACACCAGTAGCTAAGGCTTCGCCATGAGCGGCACATTGGAAAGTCTGCGTCGAAAAATCGACGGCGCGGGCGATCTCCAGGGTGTGGTTCGGTCGATGAAGGCGTTGGCGGCATCCAGCATCGGACAATACGAGAAGGCAGTTCAATCGCTCGACGGCTACTACCGCACCGTGGAACTCGCATTGGTCGCGTGTCTCCATCAAGCCGGTTCGGCTTCGTTCGCCGGGCCAAAACGCGCCCCGCGCGAGCGGCCCCATGAAGATAAGATCGGTGCGATCGTTTTCGGTTCGGATCAAGGTCTTGTCGGCAGGTTTAATGAGGTAATCGTGGAATTTGCCCAGCACGAATTCAAAACGTTGCCCGGCAAAATAACAAGAATCTGGGCGGTCGGCGATCGGGCTCGCGCGCTCTTGGCGGACAGTGGTGTCGCTCCCGTCGATCTGCTATCGGTTCCGGCTTCCGTCAATGCCATCACGCCCCTCATCGGAGAGATCCTCATCGTAAGCCAGGCGGCTCTCGATCGGGGCGAAATTGCAGAGGTCTACGTGTTCCACAACCATCCAAAATTCGGGGCCCTTTACGACCCCGTCAGCGAGCGATTGGTGCCGCTCGATCACGCCTGGCAAAACAACCTCGCCGCAACGCCGTGGCCGGCAAAGAATCTGCCCGAGGTCATCGAGGGCGCCCAGTCGGCGCTTCAGGCCTTCGTCCGGGGATACCTCTTCGTTCTGCTCTTTCGGGCCTGCGCCGAATCCCTCGCCAGCGAGAATGCCAGCCGTCTGGCGGCCATGCAACGCGCAGAAAAGAATATCGAAGACATGTTGGAAGATCTCAACCGCACCTTCCGCCGCGTTCGGCAGGAATCCATCGATGAAGAGTTATTCGACGTGATCTCCGGCTTCGAGGCGCTGACGGGAAACCAACGCCACACCTAAACCCTGCGCAACAGTACAAAGGGCAGTCCTTTGTAGTCGGCGACCATTGTCCGTGCGGTATCGATTAAGGCTTGTGTATTCATTGACCGTTGCCCCATTTCCAGTTCCGGATCTCCAGCAGATCCTCGCCATGCTTGTCGATGTAGTGCTTGTGCTCGATCAGCTTGTCCTGCATCTGCTGCTTCAGGTAGGCGCCTTTGGAACCCATGCGCGGCAGGCGATCCACCACATCCTGCACCAGGTGGAAGCGGTCCAGGTCGTTCTGCACTCGCATGTCAAAAGGCGTCGTGATCGTGCCCTCTTCTATATAGCCGCGCACATGCAGGTTTCGATTCGTCCGTGCGTAAGTCAGTCGGTGGACCAGCCATGGGTATCCATGAAAGGCAAATATGATGTGCTTGTCTTTCGTGAACAGCGAATCGTAATCTTTCTCGCAGAGCCCGTGCGGATGCTCCGTGCTCGGCTGCAACTTCATGAGATCCACAACATTGACCACCCGGATTTTCAGTTCGGGCAGGTGCTCGCGCAGGATGGAAACGGCGGCCAGTATCTCCAGCGTCGGAGTGTCCCCGCAACACGCCATCACCACGTCGGGTCCGGTGGCGTCCTGGTCGTTGCTGGCCCACTGCCAGATGCCAATTCCCTCCGTGCAATGCACCACCGCTTGATCCATGGTCAGCCATTGCGGAAGGGCATGTTTCCCCGCCACCACCACGTTGACGTAATTCCGGCTCCGCAGGCAGTGATCGAAAACCGACAACAGGCAGTTGGCGTCGGCTGGAAGGTAAACCCGCACGATGTCCGCTTTCTTGTTGATGACATGGTCGAGGAAACCGGGATCCTGGTGCGTGAATCCGTTGTGATCCTGCTGCCAGACATGGGAGGCGAGCAGATAATTTAACGACGAAATCTCCCGGCGCCAGGGCAGTTCCAGGCAAACCTTAAGCCACTTGGCGTGCTGGCTGAACATCGAGTCGATGATGCGAATAAAAGCCTCATAGCTGTTGAACAGCCCATGCCGCCCGGTCAGAAGATACCCTTCCAACCAACCCTCGCACTGGTTCTCGCTGAGCATCGAGTCCAGCACGCGGCCTGCAGGCGCAAGGAATTCATCGTTACTTACTTCGCGCGCATCCCACTGCCGGTTGGTGACTTCAAACACGGCCCCAAGCAGATTCGAGACTGTTTCATCAGGACCGAAGACACGGAAATTGCTCTGATCCTGATTCATCTTGGCGACGTCGCGTAGGAACGAACCCAGTACCTGCGTATCCTGGGCGCTGACCGCACCGGGTGACGGCACATTCACCGCATGGGCGTGGAAATCCGGCATGCGCAGGTCGCGCAGCAGAATCCCGCCATTGGCGTGCGGATTGCTTCCCATCCGTCGCTCGCCCTTCGGTGCCAGCTCAGCCAACTCCGGCAGCAGCCGCCCATTCTCATCGAACAACTCTTCCGCTTTGTAGCTCTTCATCCAGCTCTCAAGCAGCTTGACGTGATCGGGATGCTCGGGGTCGACCAGAAGCGGCACCTGGTGCGCTCGAAACGTGCCCTCGATCTGCAGGCCGTCCACGAATTTCGGCCCAGTCCAACCCTTCGGCGACTTGAGAACAACCATGGGCCAGCGCGGCCGCGTAGTATCGTTGTTGTTTCGTGCCTGCGTTTGGAATCGACGAATGTCTTCGATGGCCGCTTCTAGAGTGGCGGCCATGAGTTCATGCATTTTCTCCGGGTCATCGCCTTCCACAAAATAGGGCTTCCAGCCGCAGCCACGCAGAAATTGTTCCAACTCTTCGTGCTCGATGCGGGCCAGAACGGTTGGATTGCTGATCTTGTAGCCGTTGAGGTGCAGGATGGGCAACACTGCTCCGTCGGTAATCGGATCGAGAAACTTGTTGGATTGCCATGAGGTCGCGAGCGAGGCCGTTTCCGCCTCGCCATCGCCGATAACGCAGGCCACGATCAGATCGGGATTATCGAACACTGCGCCAAACGCATGACTGAGCGAGTATCCCAGCTCGCCGCCTTCGTGAATCGATCCGGGTGTCGTAGGCGCAACGTGGCTGGAAATCCCGCCGGGGAACGAGAACTGCTTGAACAGTTCCTTCATGCCCGCTTCGTCTTGCGTGACGTTCGGATAGACTTCACTCCATGTGCCTTCCAGGTAGACATTGCCCACAAGCGCCGCCCCGCCGTGGCCCGGACCGGCGATGTAGAACATGTTCAGGTCATATTTCTTGATGACCCGG